>JANMUE010000002.1:0-6946 GCA_031391205.1 Lysobacterales bacterium
TACATGAAGAAGCGCTCATCGCTCACCCACAACACATTGGTGATGTGCTTGTTGGTGCCGTAGTCCCATTTGCCGACCAGCTTGGTGTCGGCCGCCGTCAATACCGCCAGCAGGGTGCGATCGCCCTGCGGCACGGTGACGGCGAGATACTTACCGTTGGGTGACAAAGTGACATCGGTGAATTCGGCATCCTTGAAGAAGTCACCTACCGGCACTTCACGGGCCTGAACGCTGGACGCGAGCAAAAGCGCCGCCAACGCCATGGTCTTGTAGAACATTGGTCTCTCCTTAGTACAATTTTATGATCTTGTTCCTGGCGATCGTCGATCGACCTGGGAAACCTGCGTCAAATTCCGGCACGGATACTGCGCCAAACCGAGGAACATGAACGCTGAGTGCGCCCATTCTACGCTGTCGATCGTCTGCATAGAGGAGACAGTTGTCACCTAAGGAAGCTCTGAATAAGTCACCACTTCTACTTCGTTACACGGCTTATTGCTTGCCACACCCCGAAAAACCTGCGGTTTTTCGCTCCCTGACTCAGGGGCTATCGCGGCTCCGGACTTGTTCAGAGGTTCCCTAAATCACGCATCAATGCTGCCTCAGTTCACCAACCTAAGGCATTTGCTTCAGCGCCTCGATCAGAATTGGGCTCAGCGCCTGAGTATGCGCATCGCTGCTCAAATCCGCATTCGCGTACGCGGCCAGCAGAAAGGCCATGGTGTTGTGGCGTTTGGCAAGGCCTTGCTCGCTGGCAAATGCCTCGCTCCAGGCCGACAGCGGTGCGGGGTTGGCAATCCGCGCAACCCAGGCCTGCAACTCATCGCGCGAATGCAGACCACGACTGGCGGCAAACAAGAGCGGGCGCGCCAGACGCTCGGGTTCGCCAAATCGATAGAACACGCCGCTCGGCGCCACCTGCGACAGCACCGCGGCCACCAACCGATCGACTTGTTCACGCGTCACTGCAGGGTTCAAAATCAGTTGCAGCACCAGATCGGCACCATGCGCCACACCGTGACGCCAACCCTCGCCATCCTTGAATCCTCGATAATCGTTCACCCCGGCAACATAGCGAGCTGCAGCCGTCACCAGACTTTCTCGCGCCGCCGCGCTCTGCCAGGCCTTGATGCGATCAGTGCGCGCCACCTCGGAGAGCACCAGTGCGGCAAACGGCGCGCGGAATCCTGCTTCGTCTGACGCAGCGAGCATGGGTAATAGTCGCGCATGCAGGGTACGCAGCGTTTTGGTGCGCAGCTTTTCCTGCCGCATCCACTGCGCCAGCGCTTCATAGGCGATCCCGTCGCGCAGAGCCGGATCGGGATCACCAAGACAGTCGAGCAAATCCAGCGCCAGCGCTTCGCGATCCGCTGAAACCGCGATGTCGAACGCTGCGGACTTGAGTTCCGTCAGCTTGTGCAGGCTCCAGCCGGAGGAAATGCAGCACTGGGCGACCGGCATCGCTGCCAACATGAACATGACCGTCATCGCTCGCCCAAGCATTCATCACCCCCATCCGCGCATAAGTTCTGTCGTTCGATCTTGCCTTTGCGTGCCAGCGCTGTGCCATCTTGATCCACGCCTGCCCGACGTATGATGCCGGACTGCGATTGCTGACGATAGCCGACTCTATGCGCAACAGTTTCCCGTTCTTGGCGGTTTGCTACTCAAATGCACCTGGCCGCAATACCGGAAGTGCGTCGCGTTCGCTGCCACGATGACCATCACCCTGTTGCACTGAGCAGCATTCGCTCAGCATTCGATACTCATGTCCATGACCGCCACCCAACGCGCCCAATTGCAGATCCATTTCTGCGTGCTGCTATGGGGATTCACTGCGATTCTGGGCAAGCTCATCTCGCTCGCCGCACTGCCGCTGGTCTGGTGGCGCATGCTGATCGTCGTCGCATTGCTGGCGCTGATACCGCAGGTATGGCGTGGTCTGGGATCGATGTCCCTGCGGCTGGTCGCAGCCTACGCCGGCATCGGTGTACTGGTGGCTTTGCATTGGCTGACGTTCTATGGATCAATCAAGCTATCCAACGCGTCAGTTGCAGCCACCTGCATCGCGCTGGCGACGGTCTTCACCTCGCTGATCGAACCCTGGCTCACCGGCAAGCGCTTTTCCAAACGCGAACTGGCATTGGGGATTGCGGTACTGCCAGGGGTCGCGCTGGTGGTCGGCGGCGTGGAACCCGGCATGCGCCTGGGCATCATCGTGGGCGCCATTTCGGCGGCGTTCGTGGCGGTGTTCGGCTCGCTCAACAAACGACTGGTTGAACACGCAGATCCACTGACGGTCACTGCGATCGAGCTGGGTGCCGGCACACTGGCATTGACGCTTCTCGCGCCAGCGATGCCGATGTTGTTCCCGGTTTTCGACGGCGCCCTGTTCACCTTGCCGGGTGACCGCGATTTTGCCTATTTGCTGCTGTTGGCGGTCGTCTGCACGCTGTTGCCGTTCACACTCTCCCTGGTCGCATTGCGTCATATGAGCGCGTTCAGTGCACAGTTGGCGATCAATCTGGAACCGGTCTACGCGATCCTGCTGGCCATCGTGCTGCTCGGCGAGCAACGCGAACTCAGCCCGCAGTTCTATCTTGGGGTGGCGGTTATCCTGATTGCGGTGGTCGTGCATCCGCTGCTGGCGCGCATCGGGACAGCACGTGTGGGGGCGGCGTGAGCCGCGATTCTCTTGCTCTGACAGTCAAGTCAAGAGCATCGCGGCTTACGCCGCTCCCACATCGCTGTTCCTACAGCATCGGCAGATTCAATCCCTGCTCGCGTGCGCATTGCTGCGCGATTGCGTAGCCGGCATCCGCATGGCGCATCACGCCAGTGCCGGGATCGTTCCAAAGCACGCGCGCCAGACGCTTGTCAGCTGCTGCTGATCCATCGCATACGATGACCACGCCGCTGTGCTGGCTGTAGCCCATGCCGACGCCTCCGCCATGATGCAGCGACACCCAGGTGGCGCCGCCAGCGACATTGAGCATGGCATTGAGCAGCGGCCAGTCGGACACGGCATCGCTGCCGTCCAGCATCGCCTCGGTTTCGCGATTGGGCGAGGCCACCGATCCGCTGTCCAGATGATCGCGGCCGATCACGATAGGCGCCGACACCTCGCCGTTGCGTACCATCTCGTTGAACGCCAGCGCCAGGCGATGGCGATCGCCCAACCCCACCCAGCAAATGCGCGCCGGTAGTCCCTGAAAACTGATGCGCTCACGTGCCATGTCCAGCCAGCGATGCAGGTGCGGATTGTCCGGAATCAATTCCTTGACCTTGGCATCGGTACGATAGATGTCTTCGGGATCGCCACTCAGCGCCACCCATCGGAACGGACCAACACCGCGACAGAACAACGGTCGCACATACGCCGGCACGAAGCCGGGGAAATCGAAAGCATGGGTGCAGCCTTCGTCACGCGCCATCTGACGGATATTGTTGCCATAGTCGAAGGTCGGCACGCCCATCTTCTGGAACGCCAGCATCGCCTCGACATGCACGCGCATCGAACGCTTGGCGGCATCGCGTGTGCCATTGGGATCGACGACACGGCGTTCGAACCATTGTTCGATGGTCCAGCCGATCGGCAGATAGCCGTTGACCGGATCATGCGCCGACGTCTGATCGGTGACGGCATCCGGGCGCACCCCACGGCGCACCATCTCCGGAAGAATTTCGGCGGCATTGCCCAGCAGTGCGATCGATACCGCTTTGCCTTCAGCGCAGTAGCGCCCGAGACGCGCCAGCGCGTCATCGAGATCGCTGGCCTGCTCGTCGACGTATCGCGTGCGTAGGCGCATGTCGATGCGCGACTGCTGGCATTCGATGTTCAGCGAGCAAGCACCCGCGAGCGAAGCCGCCAACGGCTGCGCGCCGCCCATGCCACCAAGGCCGGCGGTAAGAATCCACTTGCCACTCAAATTGCCGGCATAGTGCTGGCGCCCCATTTCCACAAAGGTTTCATAGGTTCCCTGCACGATGCCCTGCGAGCCGATGTAGATCCAGCTGCCTGCAGTCATCTGGCCATACATCATCAGGCCCTTGCGATCGAGCTCGTGAAAGTGTTCCCAAGTCGACCAGGCCGGCACCAGATTGGAATTGGCGAGCAGTACCCGCGGCGCATCCGCATGCGTGGGAAACACGCCCACCGGCTTGCCGGACTGGATCAGCAGGGTCTGATCGTCTTCCAATGTGCGCAATGAACTGAGGATCGCGTCGTAGCTCGCCCAGTCGCGTGCGGCCCGACCAATGCCGCCGTAGACCACGAGCTCAGTCGGATTCTCGGCGACATCTGGGTCAAGATTGTTCTGGATCATCCGGTATGCCGCCTCGGTGAGCCAGCTTTTGCAGCTCAGCTGACCGCCGCGCGGCGCACGAATGAGTCGGGTCGGATCCTTGCGCGAATTCACTGCGGTCATGGTGGGTGCCGTGTGGGGAGAAGCGCGATTATCGCACCGTCACGACACGATCGGCGATACGCCCAGGCGCGCGATCGAGCGCCGCGGCATTGATGTCCGAAAACGGCGAGCGCAGGTCACGACTTGATGGCAGGATGGGCACCATGAACTCACCCATTGCCGCCCTTGACCCACGTATCTGCGAGCAGGCGCGGCGTTCACGCGACGCCCGTTTCGACGGTCTGTTTTTCACGGCGGTCACCAGCACTCGCATCTACTGCCGGCCGGTATGTCCGGCACCCACACCCAAGGCACAGAACATCCGCTATTACCCGAATGCCGCGGCAGCTGAGGCGGCAGGATTTCGCCCTTGCCTGCGCTGCCGACCGGAACTGTCGCCAGGCAGCGCGCAATGGCGTCGCGCCGACGATCACGTGGCGCGTGCGCTGCGCGCCATCAACGAGGGCGCGCTGCAGGACGGCGGTATGGAAGCCGTCTGCGCGCGTCTCGGCATCGGTACACGGCAGCTGCGTCGATTGTTCGATCAGACCTTCGGCACGTCGCCGATCGCGGTGGCGACTACGCAACGACTGCTGTTCGCCAAACAATTGCTCTCGGAAACCCGCATGCCGATGACCGAGGTCGCGATGGCGTCGGGTTTTGGCAGTCTGCGGCGATTCAATGCGGCGTTCCAGACTGCCTATCGGATGCCGCCCAGCAGGCTGCGTTCCAGCGAGCCGCTTCAATCCGTCGATACCTTGCAGCTGCGGCTAAGTTATCGGCCACCGTTCGACTTCGCCAGAAGCCTGGCCTTTCTGCGTCAGCGTGTAATTCCGGGCATAGAGCATATCGACGATGCCAGCTATCGACGTGATCTGATCCTGTCGCGCGGAGCGGCCTGGTTTGAAGTGCGGCAGATCGCCGATGCGCATGCGCTGCAGGTCACCGCGCGTAATATCAGCGCGGTGGAACTCGCCGATGTCGTGCGCCGCATCCGTCGCCAGTTCGATCTGGACGCTGACCCAAGCAATGTCGAAGAAGTGCTGCGCACCGATGCGCTTTTCCGAAGAAAGAACGCGTTCAATCCCGGTCTGCGCATCCCAGGTGGTTACGATGGTTTCGAAGTCGCGGTGCGCGCGGTACTGGGGCAGCAGATTTCAGTCGCGGCGACGACCACCTTCGCGCGCCGGTTGGTGGCGCAGTTCGGCGCGGCCGTCATTACCGAAGATGGCAAGTCCGTGCATCGCTTTCCAACGCCGGCAGAGTTGGCCGATGCGCCGCTGGAGTCGATCGGTATTATCCGCAGCCGCGCGCACGCATTGCGCAGCATGGCACGCGCAGTCGCCGACGGCCGCGTCGGTTTTCGCACCGAACAGGGACTGGACGCTTTCGTCGGCGACTGGGTGCAGCTCCCCGGCATCGGCGACTGGACCGCCAACTACATCGCGATGCGTGCGCTCGCGCATCCGGATGCGTTCCCTGCCGGCGATTTGATCCTGAGGCGGCAGGCCGCGGACGGCGGCACGGCGTTTACCGAAAAAGCCCTGCGTTCGCGCGCCGAAAGCTGGCGCCCGTGGCGAGCGTACTCTGTCATCCAACTATGGACCAAACCTTGATGCTGCAGGGCAGACGTCACCCTACAGCAACAAGGTTTGCCAGAGCAAAGTGTCCCCTAACCCCTCCCCAACCCTCCCCGGACATCGGGGACGGAGCAAGAGCTTCGGCGTTACCCCTATCTTTCACATGAGATGAGCCATCAAATGAATGATTCCATCACCTGGTTCGACACGCTGTCTTCTCCGATCGGCGATCTGCTGGTCGCCGTGCGGGACGATCGGCTGCTACATGTCGGTTTTGCCGAGGAGCGGCATCCGCATGTGCGTCAGGGTACCTGGCAACGCGATGCGGGCCGTGTCGCGGGTGTGAGCGCGCAATTGCAGGAATATTTTCGCGGCAAGCGGCAGCACTTCGATCTAGACCTGCTGCCGGTAGGTACCGAATTCCAACGCCAGGTATGGGGCGAGCTGTCGCGCATCCCCTACGCGCAGACCATCAGCTATGGCGAACTCGCACGCCGCATCGGAAATGCCAAGGCGATGCGCGCGGTGGGGTTGGCGAATGGCCGCAATCCGATCCCGATCGTCGTGCCCTGTCATCGCGTCATTGGCGCCAACGGCAGCCTGACCGGATTCGGTGGCGGCATCGAACGCAAGCGCTGGTTGCTGGAGCATGAAGCGCGCGTGGCGGTGTAAAACTACGATGTCACTACATCAACGCCGCCAGCCTGCGCATCGCCACCCGGTATTCCTCGGCAATTCGGTCGCGCGCTCTATGCCGACCATCCCGCACCAGCCACTCGCCATCGACGACCACATCGCGCACCAGCGGCGCATTGCCCGAGAATATCCAGGTGTCGAGCAAATGCTTTTCCTCGCGCGCGATCAACAAAGGATGCTGATCATCGAGTACGACGGCGCCTGACCAAATCGTTGGGTCCACCGCCGCTTCGTGCTGAAGACGACCTGCTGCACGCAGGCCAC
>JANMUE010000015.1:0-9928 GCA_031391205.1 Lysobacterales bacterium
TCGTTGCGCTCGCTCGCGGGCAATACCGAAATGCTGCGCAGTGGCTGCGACGCATCGCTCTCCAATGCCGTCACCAATCCCGAGATCGCCGTTTGCATGTACTGCGCCACCCGCGGCCCGTCGATGCCATGCACCGACAGCAAGGTCAACGCGAAAGCCTGCCCGCGGTCTTCCACCGACATGGTCAGCGGATAGTTGTTGCGCGCATCGCCATTGACCAGACGCATGCCGTGCCAGCCCAGCCCCTTGGCTGCAGTGTCTTCGGCGCTGAGCAATTCGCGGCGGTTGCGGTAATTGAGCAATGCGGTGAACAGCGGCAGCGGCGGCGAGATCGCGCTGCAACGCTGCGCCAACGCCAGTGATCCCTGCTCGTGATCGAGCAATTCGCTGAGGCGATGATAAGTATCGCGTACCGCTTCGGCTACGCTTGCCTGTGCAAGTGGTATCCGGATCGGCAGGGTGTTGATGAACATGCCGACCACCTGGTCGGCTCCCTCGGAGCCCTGCATTCGCCCTGAAAGTACAGTGCCGAACACCACGTCGTCGCGACCGCTGCACTGCCCCAGGACCTGTGCCCAGGCGACATGGAACAAGACCGATGCGGTGACGCCGTTGTGTCGCGCGGCCTCGCGCAGCCGCCGTGCCAGATCATCGGAGAAGGCAAGCCGGGTCTCATCCGCCCGGCCGCCCCCGTCCTGCACGTTGAGCAAGCCGAACGGCGCCGTCGGTTCGTCGACGTCGCCGAGCTGCGCACGGAAATAGGCTTCGTGTTGCGCTTCCGGCACAGCCAATGCACGCGCAATGAAATTGCGGTAGGGCATCGGTGCGGCAAGACGATCGCCCAGGCCCTGCAACAGCATGCCCGCTTCCTTGAGCATGAGCTGCTTGGAATAGTTGTCTTCCACGATATGGTGCGTCAGCAGTGCCAGTAGCCATTCGCCAGCCTGCACGTCGTAGGCGGCATATGCTGCCAGCAGCGGCGCCTGCGTCAGGTCCAGTCGAATGCTGCGCGGGTTGCTCCGCTCCAGCAACTGCGGCAGCGCCGGCGCGTCGGGGGAGAGCACGAGTTCATGCAGCGGCAAACGGGCATGGCGATGAACCACCTGCACCGGCTGCGACAATCCCTGCCAGCACACAGCGGTGCGCAGAATGTCATGGCGATCGATCACGCTCTGCATCGCGCCGACAAATGCATCGAGTCGATCACGATGCTCGAAGGCAACGACGGAGCGCAGCAGATAGGTATCACCCTTGTCCTCGCCTTCCAGCAAGTGGTGAAACAGAATGCCCTCCTGCAGCGGCCCCAACGGGTAGATGTCCTGAATATTGGCCACCCCGCCTCGCACCGAGGCCACGACATTGTCGATCTCACCCTGGGTCAGCCGCACCAGCGGCAAAAGCTCCGGCGTGATCGCAGTGGTATCCGTGGTGATCGCATTCGGCGCAATGGCGATGATCGAAGCGGTCTGCGGGAGCGACAGGTGCTGGGCCAGCTCACGCACGGTCGGCGCGTTAAATACGCTGCGTACGTCAACACTGAGGCCACGCTGGCGCAGGCGCTCGATCATGCCGATCACCAGCAGCGAATGGCCACCGAGTTCAAAGAAATGATCGTGTCTGCCGACGCGGTCCAGACGCAGCAACTGCTGCCATACCTCGGCGATCGCCTGCTCGATCTCGCCGCTCGGCGCTTCGTAGTGGCGCGCTGAGATGGCGGACTGATCCGGTGCCGGCAATGCCTTGCGATCGAGCTTGCCATTGGGCGTCAACGGCAGCGCATCGAGCTGCACGAACGCGCTCGGAATCATGTATTCCGCCAGTGTCAGCGACAGTGCCGCCCGCATTTCGGAAACCGTCAGCGCAGTGTCGCCATTCGGCACCACGTAGGCGACCAGGCGTTTATCACCGGGGGCGTCTTCTCGGGCGATGACCACCGCGTCGCGAACACCGGCAAGCGCTGAGAGCCTGGCTTCGATCTCGCCTAGTTCGATGCGGAAGCCGCGAATCTTGACCTGAAAATCATTGCGCCCCAGATACTCCAGGCTGCCATCAGCCAGCCAGCGACCGAGGTCACCGGTCTTGTAGAGGCGGTCACCCTGCTTTCCGGAAAACGGATTGGTGATAAAGCGCTCAGCGGTCAGCTCACTGCGATTGAGATAGCCACGGGCGACACCATCGCCGCCGACATAAAGCTCGCCTATCGCACCCACCGGAATCGGCTCGCGATATTGATCGAGCACATACAACCGAAGATCCGGAATCGCGCGCCCGATCGGACTACCATGCGGATCGCGAATATCGGCAGCAGTGATGCGGCGATAGGTCGCGTGGACCGTGATCTCGGTAATGCCATACATGTTGACGAGTTCAGTGCGCTCGGCATCGTTACGTTCGATCCAGGGCGCCAACGTATGCAGCTCAAGCGCCTCGCCACCGAAAATCACCAGGCGCAGCGCATGCTGTTCGCCACCAGAGCCTTGCGCCGCAATCAGCGAGCGGAACGCGCTCGGCGTTTGGTTCAGCACGGTTACGCCTTCATGCGCGAGCAGTGCATAAAATTCCACCGGCGCGCGTGCGCAGAGTTCCGGCACCACCACCAGGCGCCCACCGTACAGCAAGGCACCCCATATTTCCCAAACCGAGAAATCGAACGCAAACGAATGGAACAACGTCCAGACATCGCGCTCATTGAAATGGAACCACGCATCGGTAGCGGCGAACAATCGCGTGACGTGGCGATGCTCGACCATCACGCCTTTGGGCTGACCGGTCGAGCCGGAGGTATAGATCACATAAGCGAGATGATCCGGCCGCAGCTCCACGCCAACGGGATTGCCGACGGGTTGCCGATCCAGCGCGCCATCGTCAAGCACCACCGTCGCCATGCCAGTCGACGCGAAGAGCGGCAGACGCGTCTGCAACGCTGTCTGGGTCAGCAATGCAACCGGTCCGCTGTCGGCCAACATGTAGCTCAAACGATCTTCCGGATACACCGGATCAAGCGGCACATAGCCACCGCCGGCTTTCAGGATGCCGATCAGGCCAACCAGCATGTCCAGGCCGCGTTCGACGCAGATCGCAACGCGATCATCCGGCTTAACGCCCATCTCAAGCAGGCGATGCGCCACCTGATTGGCACGCCGATTGAGGTCGGCATAGCTCAATGTCTGATCTTCGAATGTCAACGCGACGGCTTCGGGGCACTGCGCCACCTTCGCTTCGAACCAGGAAGGCAAGGTCCGATCCTGCGCATACGCATGGCAATTAGTGCCGAAACCCGCGAGCAGCTGTTCGCGTTCAAGCGCGGGCAATATCGAAAGTCGACGCAGCGTTTGCTGCGACTGGCCGCCGAGTGCCGCGACCAGTGAACGCGTCGCCGTCTCCAGATAGGCGAGCATGCGTCCACCCTCAATGCCAGGTACCGAGAGCGCGGCCAAACCGAAGCCGGTGCCGCGATCATTGACCGACACGGTCAGCGGATAATTGGTGCGGTCCTCACTGCTGATCCTGCGCATACCCGCCCATGCCGATGACACGGCGCTGTCCACATCGACGGTGCCGCCTCGGCTGTGCCGATAGTTCAGCAAAGTAGTGAACAACGGCAGCGGCGCGGACACCGCACTGCAACGTTGCGTCAGTGCCAACGTCGCCTGTTCATGCGTCAGCAATTCGCTCATGCGCCGTTGCGTGTCGCGCAGCACTTCGCCGGCGCTTGCCTGCCCAAGCGAAACCCGCAGCGGCAGCGTGTTGAGGAACATACCGAGCACTTGATCGGCACCCTCGGATCCCTGCAGGCGGCCCGACAAAACTGTACCGAACACCACATCATCGCGACCGCAGCACTGTGCAAGCACCTGCGCCCAGGCGACATGAAACAGCACCGCCGCCGGCACCCCCTGCGCGCGTGCGCAATCACGAATGCTGCGTGCGAACGCGTCATCAAGTTCGCTGCGCACCTCGACGGCACGGACGCCATCGCCCCGTACATCCAGGATACCGAACGGCGCCGTCGGCTCGTCGATATCGCCGAGCTGAGCGCGGAAGAACTCCTCGTGTTCGACTTCCGGCACGGCGTGCGTACGCGCGATGAAATTCCGGAACGGCAGCGGTGCCGGCAACGCCGCCGCCTGCCCCTGCAACAACATGCCGATCTCCGACAGGATCAAATCCATGGTCACGTGATCGCAGACCAGGTGGTGATTGAGCAAGGCGAGCAGCCACTCGCCGGTCACGCTATCGGCTGCGATGCACGCTGCGAGCAAAGGCGCCTGCTGCAGGTTCAGGCGCAGATGCCGTGGATCGGTATGCCGCTTCAATCGGGCAAGCGCATCCTCGCCTGCGGACAGTTGCAACTCCTGCACGCCGAGCGGCGCGCGCCGATGCACCACCTGCACCGGCTGCGACAATCCCTGCCAGTGCACTGAACTGCGCAGAATATCGTGGCGGTCAATGACCACCTGCAACGCCGACAAAAAGGCATCCAGTCGGCCGCGATCGCTGAATGCCACCAACGACTGCAGCAGGTAAGTGTCGCCGCCATCATCGCTACCTAGCAGATGATGGAACAGGATGCCCTGCTGCAATGGTGCCAGCGGATAGATGTCCTGCACATTGGCAGCGCCGCCCGGCACATCCGCGACGATGCGATCGATCTGCTCCTGGGTAAGCGCCACCAACGGCAGCTGTTCAGGAGAAATCCGATGATGCGATTGGACGTGGTGTGCGACCAGATCGGTGCCGGCTGGCACCGACACATGCAGCAGCGCCGGTTTGTGCAGCTTGACCGCATCCAGGAGCGCAGCGTCCATGGCGCCGCGCGGAGCGCGCACCGTCAGCTCACCATCGTTCGCAAGCAAGGCAATCTGCTTCGCGTGCAGTCGCGCCATCAACTCGTGCAGATTCATACGTTGAATTCCTCGGCATCCGCTTGATGCACCGTTTCGCCATGTGTACTGGGGATCAGATTGGCCGGAACTTTG
The DNA here is from genome assembly GCA_031391205.1 of Lysobacterales bacterium. Lineage (GTDB taxonomy): Bacteria > Pseudomonadota > Gammaproteobacteria > Xanthomonadales > Ahniellaceae > 0-14-3-00-62-12. The sequence goes on from JANMUE010000015.1 coordinate 4,980, forward strand.
AATGCCGGCGGCGCCGGGCCGGCCTGCGCCAGACGGTCGGCCAATGCACTGAGCGTCGGCAGCGTGAACACGGTGCCGACGTCTGCGACAAGCCCGCGCTGACGCAGGCGCTCGATCAGGCTGATCGCCAGCAGCGAATGCCCGCCGAGTTCGAAGAAGTGATCGTGCCTGCTTACCCGCGGCAGCTTGAGCAGGGCCTGCCAGACCTCGGCCACTATTCTCTCGGTGTCGCTCACCGGCGCCTCGAAGGGACGACTGGCGACCGCGTTCGCATCCGGAGATGGCAAAGCCTTACGATCCAGCTTGCCGTTGGGTGTCAGCGGCATCGAGTTCAGTGTGACGAATGCGCTCGGGATCATGTACTCGGCAAGTTCGCGCGACAACGATTCGCGCAGCGCATTGACCGACAGGTTGGCGCCGACCTCGGGCACCATATAGGCGACCAAGCGCTTGTCGCCAGCCGCGTCTTCGCGCGCCACCACCACCGCTTCACGCACGCCATCGCATGCGCCCAGCCTCGCCTCGATTTCGCCAAGTTCGATGCGGAAGCCACGGATCTTGACCTGGAAATCATTGCGCCCGAGATACTCGATATCCCCGCCTTCAAGCCGACGCGCAAGATCGCCGCTGCGATACAGACGCTCACCCTCGGCTCCAAATGGGTCATCGACAAAACGCTGCGCCGTCAGCTGTGGCAGGTTCAGATAGCCACGCGCCAGCTGGACGCCGCCGATATACAGCTCACCGGTGACGCCGATCGGCACTGGCTGCAGATTCGCATCGAGCAGATGGATGCGCATGTTGGCAATCGGCCTGCCGATCGGCACGGCATCGCCATGCGGACGCGGGTCGTTGGAGTAGCTGAAGTGGGTGGTACAGCCGACCACAGCCTCGGTCGGACCATACTCGTTGATGATGGTGGCATTCGGCAGCACGCGCTCGCGGAATCTGGCGAGCGTGCGGCGGGTCAGTTGTTCGCCGCCCACCACCAGTACATGCCGGGTCGGAGAAGATTCAGTGGCGAGATTGGCGAGCGCGTCCAGATGTGCCGGAGTCAGCTTGAACAACCACGGCTCGGCAGCACGGGCATAGTCGAGCAGCTGCGCCAAACACTGATGACTTTCCTCGGCCAACAACACCACCGGCTTTCCGGCCACCCAGGGCACCAGCAATGTCGTCAACGTGGCATCGAATCCGAACGGCGTTGCCACCAGTCCGCCGTGCAGATCCTTGCGCAGATAATGCTCGGCTGCCTGCTGAAGGTAATTGGCGAGACCGCGGTGATGCAGCATGACGCCCTTGGGTTGCCCCGTCGAACCGGAGGTATAGATCACGTAGGCGAGATGATCCGAAGTCAGCTCGGCAATGCGCGGATCGTGTTCGGCCTGCATCGCCAGTGCTGTGTCGTCGAGCGCCAGCGTCGGCACGCTGGTGGTGAGTGCGTCGCGTCGCGTCGGCGCGCGCTCGGTCAGCACGGCGATCGGTGCACTGTCCTCCAGCATGAAGGCAAGACGATCGCCGGGAAGGGTCGGATCCAGCGGCACGTAGGCGCCGCCAGCCTTGAGTACGCCAAGCATCCCGATCACCATCGCCGGACAGCGTTGCATGCAGATGGCAACGCGATCGTCAGGCTTGATGCCGAGTGTTATCAGCCAGTGCGCAACCTGATTGGCGCGACGATTCAACTCCGCATAGCTCATCTCCGTGTCGCCGTGGATCAATGCCGATGACGCCGGTTGCAGACGTACCTGCTGTTCGAACAGTTCGTGCAGTGGCCGGTCCAGTGGATAGTCGACATGCGTTGCATTGAAGCCGTTCAGTACCTGGTCGCGCTGCGTCGCCGAGAGCAGCGTCAGCTGACTCAGGGTCAACGTGTCGTCACTGACCATGCCTTCAAGCAGGGCCAGAAAATATCCGGAGAAGCGCTCGATCGTGGCACGCTCGAACAGATCGGTCGCATAGGCGAAACTGGCACGAAGCGAATCGCCGGCATCGCTGAGCGCAAGCTCCAGATCGAAATGTGCGGTGTGACGCGTGGTGGATATGGCCTCGAGCGCCAGGCCGGGTAGCTCCAGGGTTCCGCTGGGCGTGTTGTTGAACGCCAGCATGGTCTGGAATATCGGGCTGTAGCTCAGTGTTCGCTCCGGCTGCAGCGCCTCGACGATCTGCTCGAACGGCACATCCTGATGCTCATAGGCATCGAGCATGATGGTGCGAACCGCTGCCAGCAACTCGGCCACGGTCGGATCGGTGTCGAGCTTTACGCGCAGCGCCAACGAGTTGAGAAAGAAACCGATCAATGGCTCCACCTCGGTTCGGCGACGATTGGCTACCGAGGTGCCGATCAAGATATCGTCCTGTCCACTCAGCCGCGACAGCAAGGCCGACCAGGCCGCCAGCATGGTCATGAACAACGTCGCACCATGACGCCGCGCCAGCGCACGTAACGAACCCGTCAGCTCTGCCGGCACAGTGAAATTGACGCGATCACCGGCATAGCTCTGGGTTGCCGGACGCGGGCGATCGGTTGGCAATTCAAGCAGCGCCGGTGCGCCGGTCAATCGTTGCTGCCAGAACTCGATCTGGGCCTGCAAGGTTTCGCCCTGCAGCCATTGCCGCTGCCAGGCCGCGTAGTCGGCATATTGAATGGCGAGTGGCGGCAATGGATCGGGCTGGCCGCTGCAAAAAGCGCTATACAGCGCCGTCACCTCTTTCACCAAAACCCCCGTGGACCAGCCATCGGAAACGATGTGATGCTGCGTTACCAGTAGCACATGCTCGTTTTCGGCCAGGCGCAACAGCTGGCCGCGGATCAATGGCCCCGTGGCCAGATCGAACGGCGCGCGGGCTTCGCTGTTACCCAGCTCGGCAACGACGGCCTCGCGCAGCGTCGGCGCCATCGCGCTGAGGTCGCGGTAAATCAACGCAAAACCGCAATCGGCCGGCGCGATCTTCTGTACCGGCATGGCGTTCTCGCTGACAAACGTGGTGCGCAGATTTTCATGGCGCGCCACGATCCGATCGAGCGTCGCCTGCAATGCCTGACGATCGAGCGATCCGCTCAGACGTAACGCCACTGGCAAGTGATATGCCGCGCCCGCCGCCTGGTCGAGCTGGGTAAGGAACCATAGGCGCTGCTGCCCCCACGATAGCGGCAATGGCGCCTTGCGATCCGCCAGCTGCATCGCAGGCGACAGCGTTTTCTTGGCGACCGCGCCGTTGCGTTGTTGGAGACGCTGCAACGCCACTGCACGACGCAATTGCTCCAGGGTCTGATTCTTCTCAGCGTTCATGTTCCACATCCTTCGACAGCATTGCCATCAATTCGCTCTCGGACAAATCGCCCAATTCCTGTTCCATATCGGCGACATCGTTCCGACCAAAGCGCTCAATCTGCGCGCTCACCACCAGGTCTGCCACCGCCGCCAGGGTCGGCTGCTCAAATAGAGTGCGCAGCGGAACATCCACATCGAAGCGCTCGCGCAGGCGGATCACCAACTGCATCACCAGCAGCGAATGCCCGCCCAATTCGAAGAAGTGATCGCGGCGCCCGACGCGTTCCACGCCGAGCAACTCCTGCCAGACCTCGGCAATTGCCAGCTCGACCTCACCTCGCGGCGCTTCGAACGCACGGTCTGTTGCCGACGCCAGTACAGGCGAGGGCAACGCCCTGCGATCGAGCTTGCCATTCGGCGTCAGCGGCAGGCCGTCGAGGCAGACATAGATATCCGGCACCATGAACGCCGGCAGCTGTGTCGCCAGGTCGGCCTTCAACGCTTCGATCAGCCCTGCCTTGTCATTGACTGCGTATTTCAGCGCTGCCGCCGCAGGCTGGCCGGCGCGCACGCCCTCCGCCTGGTAGGAGGCGTGGATCGCGTAGAGCAGTACGTTGCTCGGCTGTCCGATCACCGCGTCGCCCTCGTCGATCGCAATCCGGAAGCCGCGCGCTTCGAGCATGCGCGCGATCTGCTGCACACGATCGCCAATGGTGTGCACTTCAAGGATGATCTGCTTGACCAGTGGCCAATGCGCTTCTTCGATACCGGCGAGCACGTCCATCTCGCTTTTCTGAACGTCGAGCTTCAGCAAGTCGATCTGCTTGACGTCGTTCTCGCGGACGATGTCCGAGATGGTGCGCACCGGGCAACGCACATGCTCCATCTTCAGACGTTCGCGTAACAGCTCGTCGAAGGCGGCATCGGAAAGCACGACACCTGGATGCTCCGCCTCGAAGGCACTGCGTACAAAGGGCTTCAGATCGCGCAGATCGTCTTCGATTTCGCCGTAGCGGCCCGAGATCAACGAATTGTGCGGATAGAACACGAATTCCGTTTCGTGTGCGCGCTCGCCAAGCGCGCACGGGTAGAGCGTCGCATTCGCCGCGTACAACTCGACATTGAACGCCAGCACCTCGAAGACGCTGGGAATCGGCTCAAACGAGAACAGCCGCGCCTGCGGGCAAACCTGCGTGACAAACAGGCTGAACATGCCGGTGTTTGCACCGACATCGAAGATGCAAGCCTGATCGTGCAGCACGATATCGTGCTGCAAATAGCACTGCCCCTCGAAGATTTCGCGGTAGGTGAACTCCGTCTCCTTGCGATTGAGGCAGCCGACGAGCATGCCATTGGGCAGCCATTCCTGGACCACCGGGGCACGCTTCGAATCGCCGTTGATGCGCGTCAGTGCGCGCACCGGATGTGCGATCGATGCGTCCGGCACGATATAGGCAGCAAGTACTTCTTCGTGCTTGACTACAACCGCGTCGCTGATCGCCGGATGCCGGATCAGCGCGTTTTCGATTTCGCCCAGTTCGATGCGGAAGCCACGGATCTTCACTTGGTTGTCGATGCGGCCCAGGTACTCGATCGTGCCGTCGCTCAGCCAGCGACCCAGATCTCCCGTCCGGTACAGACGCCCTTGCGGATCGCTGCCGAAGCGGTCGTGCA
>JANMUE010000006.1:0-28403 GCA_031391205.1 Lysobacterales bacterium
GTAGTGATTATCGGCCGCAATGAAGGTGATCGTCTGGTGCGATGCCTTCAAAGTGTACAACGCCTAAAAGACTTTGTGGTGTACGTTGACTCGCAGTCATCCGATGGCAGCCCGGAGCGCGCCGAAGCAATGGGCGCCAACGTCGTACGCTTATCACTTGATGTCCCCTTCACCGCGGGCCGTGCCCGGAATGCTGGATTTAACAGACTGATGGAGCTGCACTCGAATCTGCATTTTGTTCAGTTCATCGACGGCGACTGCGAAGTTGCAGACGGGTGGATTGAGTTTGCCGTGCAGTTTCTTGTCGCACACCCCGAAGTCGCCATTGTCTGCGGACGACGCAAGGAACGATTCCCGACGCGGTCGATTTACAATCAACTTTGCGATATTGAATGGGATACGCCGATCGGAGATGCGCAAGCATGCGGCGGCGATTTCCTCGTTCGCACCGAAGTATTTCGTGAAGCAGGCGGCTTCAACAACAGCCTCATCGCCGGTGAAGAACCTGAGCTCTGCTATCGCCTTCGACAGCAAGATTGGCGCATTCATCGGATTGACATGCCAATGACCTATCACGATGCAGCCATGGTTCGCATCGGCCAATGGCTGCGCCGCTCGGCACGATGTGGCTATGCCTATGCCGCCCGAGCTGCGCTGCACTGGCGCGATGGAAACCGCTACTGCTGGCGGGAGAATGCAAGAATTGTGTTATGGGCGCTCCTGCTACCCACGACAATCGCCGTCTTGTCAGCGATGATTACTCCATGGTTCCTGGTGATGGCACTAGTTCTGCCGATTCAATTCGTTCGCATTGTGCGCTATATCAGCGCAAAACGACCGGGAATACCGACGCTCGCGTACTCGTTTTTCACAGTGCTAGGTAAGTGGCCGGAGTTCTATGGGCAAATGCTGTTCGTCGTGCGCTGGCTGCGAGGGCGGGAGCAGAGAATCATTGAATACAAATAGATACGCAGCGTCGCATAGGAGGATAAGCAGACCTTTGCCGACCACCAGCAGCTCGCCATGGGCTGAGGTCGGCCTTATTGTGGACGTTTGTCGCGATGACCGAGCACCTAAGGTTAGAGCGCCCGTCAAGACGTAGAGACCTCTCATCACCTCTTGGAAAAGCCCCTCGACAGTGCCCCCCCGCGCCAGAGAACACATGGCGGCTGCGCTAGGCCGAGGAGCCGCACCGGTCGCGATTTTGGATGCCAAGATACCAGGGACCCATACAGCCTTGGCGGAAACATCCAGCGGTTGCTCAAACCAAACGGTGTGCTTGGACTCGGCTTACAGCTACCCCGAGGTGCTTTTCTGCCGGCACCAGAACTGGCTTTATTCCCAGACCGGGCCGTGGATGTCTTGGGTAATGTACCGGGACGTAGCGTCGCCTTATCCTGGAATAACCGCATACTTCTGAGCCATTGAATGCGCCTGTCTACGTCTCGGGCTACGGCTGGGACGAGGCGCCTGGAAACCGCTGAACCTCTCGGACTCCCGAGGATTACCTGGACAATGTCCTTGTCTGCCGATATGAAAGCTCCTATACAAATACCGAGGTTGCACCCGCAAGAGTTTGAGAATTGCCAAACAGCCGCAACAATATGACATACATCACGTCCCGGCACCCCATACCCGGACAGACTATAGGGAGTACGTTTCCCGTAAGATTGATACTTCTCACAAACAACAAACCCTCCGATTCGGGTCTATAGTCACGGTCTTCATGAACCAACCCGTCGTCCTAAAAAAGAGCATGCCGATTGCAGTGATCGCGCTGCTACAAAGTGTGCTCCCCGCCGCTATGATCGCCGGCAGCCTAATCGTGATCGCACGCTTACAAGGCGTCGACTTCGATCAGTCGCTAGTGGCACTCGCTGTGGTATCCGTCGCATTGAGCCTGCTGATTCTTCAGCCGCCGCGCGGCGACAATTTGGCTCTGCAAATCCATGTAACAAGCATGGGCACGAGCCTATTGCTGCGCTGGCTCATACTGCTGGGCTTTCTGTTAGTCATGGGCTACGTCACAGGCGCATCGAGTCAGATTGCCCGGAAGGTCGTCGTGCCTTGGGCAGTGGTCGCACCCGTGCTGGTATTGGCCGTACTCATCGCCCTCCAATGGCTGATGCGGGAGACTGTGCTTTCGCCAGAAAATCAACGCTCCGCAGTAATCGTCGGCTTCAACGAAACCAGTCTTTCTCTGGCAAATCGGTTCGCTAGCAATCCGGAACTTTGCACCCGTATCGTCGGCTTTTTCGACGACCGCAGTCCAGAACGCCTTGGCACGCTGGGGGAATTTAAGCTGTGCGGCAACCTTACGGACCTGGCCGACTATGCGCGCACGAATAACATCGACGTGATATTCATCGCCTTGCCGATTCGGCATATTCGGCGAGTCCAGGACCTACTAGACGAACTTCGAGATTCGACCACTTCCTTGTACTACGTGCCAGACGTATTCATGTTCGATCTCATCCAATCCCGGACCGTGGAAATCAAAGGCGTGCCTGTTGTAGCGATGTGCGAGACGCCTTTCTACGGTTATCGAGGCATCATGAAACGGGTCACTGATCTGGGATTTACGTTGGCGATATTGGTGTTCGCGCTACCCGTCATGCTGGTGATCGCCCTACTGGTAAAACTAACCTCCAAGGGACCTGCAATTTTCCCCCAGCGCCGTTACGGGCTCGATGGCAGGCAAATTACCGTTTACAAGTTCCGTACGATGTATGTGACCGAAGACGGCGCCCACGTATCACAAGCGCGCCGAAACGATCCACGAATCACTCACTTAGGGGGCATTTTGCGCCGCTATTCGCTCGACGAGCTGCCGCAGCTCATTAATGTACTCCAAGGACGCATGAGCCTCGTCGGACCCCGCCCCCATGCGGTCGCTCACAATGAGCAATACCGCAAGCTGATAAAAGGCTACATGATTCGTCACAAGGTGCGGCCGGGCATCACCGGGCTCGCTCAAATCAACGGCTGCCGGGGCGAGACCTCCGAGCTCTCGCAAATGGAAATGCGCGTGCACTACGATCTCGACTATCTCCGTCACTGGTCGCCGTCCTTGGACCTAAGAATTTTGATACTGACGGCGGTGCGCGTCTTCAAGGACAGCAAGGCCTACTAACCATGAGCAACGTACCGGGAACGCCGCAGAAAACACTATTTGTTACTCGCCCCACGTTGCCTCCGCTTGCGGAATTGATTCCTTTGCTGGAGAAGATCTGGGCTAATCGGATACTTACGAATGAGGGACCGTTTCACCAACAATTCGAAACAGCGCTGGCGGAATATTTAGGCGTTCCCTATGTCACCCTGGTCACGAACGCGACTTTGGGACTCATGGTCGCGCTACGACAGCTAGGCATATCCGGCGAAGTCATCACTACGCCGTTTTCTTTCGTGGCAACCGCGCACTCAGTGCTGTGGAGTGGCGCCACACCGGTATTTGCCGACATAGATCCGGTCACGCTGAACCTGGATCCAAGCCAAATAGAACGACACATAACCCCGAAAACGACAGCCATCCTCGCCGTGCATTGTTACGGGCAACCTTGCGATGTGGAGGCAATCGAAACGATCGCGCGGTCGCACGGGCTCAAAGTCCTGTATGACGCCGCTCACGCCTTCGGCGTAAGGTACAAGGGCCAAAGTCTTCTGAACTATGGCGATCTCTCCGTCCTGAGCTTTCACGCCACAAAAATGTTCAACACGTTCGAGGGCGGCGCCATTATTTCGTCCACCCGGGAAACCAAGCTGGTGCTTGATCGCCTATGCAACTACGGCATAGTTGACGAGGTCACTGTTCAGGAAACCGGCCTGAACGCAAAAATGAGCGAGTTCAATGCAGCGCTCGGACTGCTCCAGTTGCAGCACGTGGGCGAAGCACTCGACCGACGGCGTAAAGTCGATGCTCTCTATCACGAGCTGCTGGCCGACGTACCGGGAGTTCGCTGTGTACAGCCGCCCCCCACCGAGCAAGCAAATCATAATTACTATGCGTTTCCGATTTTGATCGAAGCGGAGTTTCCGCTGTCGCGCGATGCGCTATACAACAAGCTGCGCGAGCATGGAATCTACGCTCGCCGCTACTTCCATCCGCTAATTTCTCAATTTCCGATGTACCGCGATATGCCGTCGGCGGCAGCGGAACGCCTGCCAGTCGCAACCTCAGTTGCCTCACGAATTCTATGCCTACCGATGTTCCCCGACCTACTACCCGAGGAACAAGCGGCTGTCGTTAGCGTGCTGAAGGAGTCCCTGACCGCCCGCTGTCATGAAGCTTAATGTTTCGTTGCTTCGGCGCCGGCTGGCTCGACTGCGCATGGGACGATCGATAGACATCAAGTCGCTCGCTGCCAGAGAATGGGTCCTATGCCCTGAGGAAACAGTGGTCGTACCCCCAGCGCTGTACCTGGACGGTGCGATAGAAAGGATTAAGGCCCTGTCGCCTTGGCGTTCATGGAATATCGAAATGTTACTCGTCAACGGTGGAACCGTTCATCACGCCGCCTCGCGCGCGCACCTCATAGAAAAGGTGGATCTAGTCGGCGCATTCCTCTACGCTGGCGCGGCAAGAGCAAACCCAGGCTACGGCCGTGAAGAACTAATTCTACGTAACAGCCCCCAACGCCGGGCGATACCGACCGCCAATCTCATCTCCAACAATGCTGGGAGCCATTTTTTCGGCAACTACTTGCTCGACGATTTTCCGTTAGCGCTCTTAGCCGAAAACAGCGACGAAAATATATCCATGGTGACCAAAAGTTACGAGCACGAGCCTGGGTATAGGGAGCTGCTATCCCTACGCAATGCACCTCTAGTGCAGAATGCGAGAATCGAGCAGTTGATTCTGTACACGGATTTTGCCCAGAATTCGCTCAAAGCGTCGCGCTACCAAGTATTGCGATCACGCATGCAGAACAAGTTTGCGGGCGCCACCGCCAAGCCGGGTGTATATATAAAACGGGGAAGAACCGGAGAACTGCGAGCTCTCGACAACGAGTTGGAAATTGAGCAGCTGTTGGACGCCGTTGGCTTCGATATCATCGAACCCGCCCGATTGAGCGCCGAAGAAATAGCGCGAAGAACATTGGGCGCACCGATTGTAGTGAGCGTGGAAGGCAGCCACCTATCGCACGCCATTTTTACTGTCGCGGACGGAGGCACATTCCTCGTCTTGCAACCTCCGGATCGTTTTGCAATGCCTTACAAGGAATTCACGGACCGCCTCGAGATGAGGTTCGCATTCCTTGTCGGTAACAAAACAACCGGCGGATTTATGATCCCGCCGAATGATGTGCGGCGCATGCTCGATAGGCTCATGTAAATACGGAGGTGATCGTGGCCCAAGACTTTGGCCCTGACGAACTGATCTTGCTACCTAGTCTCAAGGCGCAGCGTGGGCCCCGTGGCGGTTTAGTTCTCACGCAGAAATTTCTCAATGGTGTGGCAGAATACGCGAAAACTTGGCCAGGACGAGTAACGACACTAGTACGGATCAGAGAAACGCCTACCTCGGATATGGATCACGTCGAGGTGATGCCGGATGAAGTGCACTTGGGGCTCGAAGTACGTCCGCAATCGGATGACGCTCTTGCGTTGCGACTGCGTCACGCCGCTGTCGCCCTCGGGTTCCTATCGCCAAACGAAGTATCAACAGCCGAAGTATGCCGACGAATAGGCCTCCCGCTCGTATACACGAGCGAATACTCGTTGCGAACCGAAAAGCAAATTATCGATGCCGAAATTGCCAATCCCTTCCGACGATGGAGGCGCAAACTTTGGGCGACGCGAGCCGAGCAGAAACGCCTGGCCACACTACGCACCGCAGCGGGCATCCAATGCAGCGGCGCGCCATCGTATGAAGTGTATCGTCACGTCAACCCCAATGCGTTGCTGTTCTTCGACAATCGCGTTCCCCACGCGGCCGTGATCGGTGAATCCGAGTTAGCGAACAAGGTCGCGGCGCTTTCAGCCCCGCGACCGCTGCGGCTCATCTTTGGCGGACGACTCATCGCCATGAAAGGTGTTCTTGAGCTGCCAAAAGTTGCACACGAACTCAGGCGCATGGGCATCTCATTCTCGCTAGACATCTACGGGCGCGGCGAGTTGGAAGTGCAACTCGCAAAGGACATCGCGACACTCGGTTTGCAGGACGCAGTATTTTTGAAAGGCGTGCTTGACTTCGAGACCGGGTGGATTCCGCTACTGAAAGAGCAAGCGGATTTGTTCCTATGCTGCCATCCACAAGGCGACCCATCCAGTACCTACCCGGAAGTGATGTCCTGCGGCGTACCCATCGCCGGCTATGACAACGAGGCTTTCGCCGGCATCGTCAAATACTCCGGCTGCGGCTGGCTATCGCCTCTGAACCAGCCAGCCAAACTTGCTGCAATAGTGGCGCACTTAGCACGCAATCGTGCCGAGATTGAAGCGGCCGCATGGAAGGCGCGCCAGTTCTCGGCGGCGCACGCATTCGAGATAACCTTTGCAGCTCGGGTGAATCATCTCGTTCGACTGAGCCGGCTGCCGCAACAGGTGAAGGACGCTTACGGCGCCGGGAACCAATAGCCCTTGTCGGTAGCTGAATCGAAATGGAATGGATTCACCTGGTCATCTCTAGAAAAAGTTCGATGCCAGGCTATCCATCGTCTCATCGACCTCACATAGGCATGAGGTAGCGTCAGCTCATTTTTCCAATAAGCCTGCCTCATGTAGGTCAAATAGCCACTAATAACGCTGTCCTTCAGCCGCGTGCGGCACTCTGTCATAGTCATAGGGTCATAATTCGCGTAGTAGCTTGAGACAAACTCCCAAGCAACCTGCTGTAGAGTCTTCGCCTGCGCGGCTGACATCAACGCTGGCGCCCAAGCGCCCACAGGCGAACGCCGATACACAGAGGCGTAAGTCACCAGCGCCACGTAATAGCTACCCAAGGGAGTCAGATGTACGGTGTCACCGACAATACCGTCAACCGTTTCACGGACACTAGCCTGGGTGATGCCGCTTAATCCGGGCTCCCGGGTGGCAACGCTAATCAGCTCGGCTAACGCCATACCCGCAGGTAATGAAACGATCCGATCGTCGCGCCCTTCTGCTGCTAACGACAAATTAATCCGGGTGGCAACGCACTGCCAAATTGGCGATGCCGCCCGCTCGTATTCAATCCAGCGCAGCGGATCGCCTTTATCATCAAGACTAAACCATGATTCATAGAAATAAGTGACGCCTTGCGGGTTACCTTCGACAAACCGATCATGAAAGTGCCTGAGATAGCGCACGGTGTCATTTGAAACTAGGCTATCAAGCATGGAATGCTCTTCGGTAATAAGCAGCACATCGTACGGACCGCCCTGAACTGATTGTGGCCGCACGAATTCGTTTATTACATCCAGACCCTCACCATTGCGGTTGTACCCCTCGCGATAACCCACCCAACCCATTGAGTCGTGATCCTCACCACGAGTACGCCGCACGATTGCCGACCCAACCACGTACTGCCGCTCCCACTCGACTTGGGTGTCCATGCTTTGAGCGATCTGAGCAAGATAGTTTGGTAGCGGTTGATCGACCAAACTATGGCCTGAAATGAAAATTCGTGCCGAATCACGGGGCGCAATGGCCCAGTCGGCCCCAGTGAATGGAACAACCGGCTGCGCCTTGTTCATGCCCCCCTCATCTGTGCCATGGTTTTTTTCACCACACGCCGCCAAACAGGACAGCGCGAACATCAGAAGTATGTGTGACCAAACCTGTTTCACTGCGTAACTCACTAGCGATTTCTCCAGGCCCAGTAGTCTGGCAACGCACAGCGGCTATTCAAGCAAGCTGTTACCCGTCTCGCCAGATCAACCACACTCACCGATTGGAGTCCAAATTAGCATTGTGCATCGGCAACTGAAAACCTCTTATCCATGCACGCATCGGCTGCTCAAACAAATAAAACGAGGCGACTGACACCAGCAATGCCGCACCGAATCCGGCGATCGGCCCCCACTTCCAATAGCCGTGATTCGCCAGAAAAAAGAATGGGTAGTGCCAGAGATAGATTGAATATGAACACAGTCCGAACCAAGTGAGCCAGCGTGCCGATAGCGCACGCCGAAACACTGCGGGCGCAAACTCGAGCAGATTGATCGTGAGCGAAAGCAGCACGGGTAAGACAAGGTACCTCAGCACTGAACCGCCCTGCGACACACCAACGGTCACTACGACGATTGTCAGCACCGTGACCGAGAACACCAGCACGAATCCAATGGGAGAAACGCGCAACCGTAACGTGCGTAGCCAAAGAAAGATCGCAGCCGAGACCAATAGCGGGAAGATCGCTGCTTCGGTGCGCAAATCGAAGGGCGTGCCGTGGCTCGGTGGGGAGTACAGGTAAAGGTACACATGAACCGCCATCGGCACGCAGGCTGCCGCACTCAGTGCCCAGCGCGCGTTTCGTTCACCACTGGTCGCCGCACAGGCAGCGAACAGCGACATCAGCAGATAAGCATGCTCTTCGACGTTCAACGACCACAGGTTACCCAGCGACAGCGGATCTTGCCAAATGTGGGTATCGGGAAAATAACTGCGTAGAAAAACGGCCGTCCAGCCCACGCTTGCCCAATCCAGCGTGGGCAATAGCAGCCAACCTGCAAACGTCATCGTGGCGAGATACAAATAGAACACCGGAAATATGCGCGCGACGCGGCGCCGATAAAACGTGCCCAACGGCACCCGGTCTACAAACAGTATTCGACTGATGAGTAGGCCGGAGAGCACGAAGAACAGGTCCACACCCAAACGGCCAGTCGGAATCGAGGCGAAATGTTCCAGCAGCACGAGGAGAATCGCGACCCCGCGCCAGCCATCGAGCCAGACCAATCGCGGCGACAATGACCAAACATCAGGCCCACACACGCCAGGGGTTAAAAAACCATTTTGCATTACTCGGACCTCAATCTTGCTCCGCTGCAACTGCCGGCGAATACTCCACCTGTGGCGCCGGAGGTAATGCCGCAACGGAACGCAGGATCTGGTCCATACGTCTGGCAAATATGTCGGTGGTAAACGTTTCGTGAAAGTCGTTCCATCCGGCAATCGCCACTCGCTGTCGTAAGTCCGGCTGATCGAGCAGGGGCACAATGGCATCCGCCCATTCCTGGACGACGTCCCCAACGAGATAACCGTTTTTGCCTTGAGTAAAGAACAGCGGGTGGTCAACTGCATCCGATGCCACCACTGCAACCTGCCCCGCAAGATAGGCGAGGATCTTGCCGAAGGACTTGCCCCTACTGAAATCGTTTTGTACTGCGATGGGCTGCAAGCCCACCGCCGTTTCGGCAACTTTCGCAAGGTAAGCTTCGTACGGCATGCGCTCGATTGCGACACATTTGCCGCCGAGGGCGCGAATGGGCGCGAAGTATTCGCCCGCGTCTTCTTCCTTTGTGCCAAACAGCCAGAACGTGCATCGTGTGCGGCGGCAGACTTCCATCATCACCTGCTGCATCAGCTGCGCTTCGTGCGGATATTCGAGCGGCGTATCGTGCGCCCAACCGACGATGGGCTCTCGATCGCGCGGAACGATTTTCGGCGCTCCGCTCGGGCGCGGCGTACAGGTCCAGAGAACGTGTGCCGGACGTGCGTTGTGCTGACCCAGCAACTGCGCCGTCAGACGACTACCGCCCACCACGGCCCCAGCATCTTTGGCACATTGAGCGATGAGCGCTTGATAGCGCGGATCGAGGTAGTCGGCATCGTCCGCATCCAGCACGCATGGATAGGGCCGATAAAAGGCCGGCCTATTGAGTGGATGTTGCGTTTGCTGCAGCAGAATCACATCGGGCTTCTCGAGGTGCAACACACGCCTGCGCTGACTCAGGTTCAATGCTTGGGGTACGATGACGGTTCGCCAGCCAAGGCGTTGCAACTCCGGCTCAACGAGCCATGCGCGCAAATTGCTGGACGACAGCCAGGCATCGCGAGAAGGAAAGATCACCACCGACGGGCGCCGCTTCGGTTGCCGCCGCCTGACATTGTGCAACTTCAGCTCATGATAGATACGTCGAGCAAAATCGCGTCCAGCTGCTACGAACGGCAGCCGCGTTAACTTCGATGAACTCTCCATATCGCTCCTGAACACCCAGATTGTTGCTCTTCCCGAATATCGGCCCGGACATCGGCGAGACGCCTTTGGATGGCGGGCCGGCGGGCCCGCCTGTCTTGGCAGATTGAACCCGACGCATCATGAACGAGGAAGTCGAGCCGGGCAATGTACCGGCACACCACCGATGACGGGGGATTTACCTTGGCGCTACGTTTTTCGCTTGCCCCAGCTTAATATCTCGCCATTCCGTTGACTTCGATTCATTCAAATGACTCGCCCCTAGTTCACGTTCAAACCGGACAGTAGTGAGCTAGTATTAGGGGATTAATCGGTGCGATTCTGACCACGGTATACGGGGCTCCATGACGAAAACACCAGATCATGAACCGGCAGCCAATTTCCAAAGCTGGCTCAAAGCGGCTGCAAAGTCCGCCCCCGGCGGCAATGTTGACTCTCTAGACTGGCACACCCCCGAGGGGCTGCGTGTTAAGGCGCTCTATACCGCCGCCGATCTTGAGGGCCTGCCCTATGCGAACACACTGCCGGGATTCCCACCGTTCGTACGCGGCCCCCAAGCTTCTATGTACGCGGTCAGGCCCTGGACAATCCGGCAGTACGCGGGGTTCTCAACGGCTGAGGAATCCAACGCGTTTTATCGGAATGCGCTGGTCGGCGGCGCACAAGGCATCTCGGTCGCCTTTGATCTCGCCACTCACCGTGGCTACGACTCTGATCACCCTCGTGTTGCAGGCGATGTCGGCAAAGCCGGCGTCGCTATCGACTCGGTTGAGGACATGAAAATTCTTTTCGATCGTATTCCGCTCGAAAAAATCAGCGTTTCGATGACCATGAACGGCGCCGTCCTGCCGGTGCTGGCAGGCTATATCGTCGCGGCGGAAGAACAGGGCGTTAAACCCGAACAGCTTGCGGGAACGATTCAGAACGACATCCTGAAAGAGTTCATGGTCCGCAACACCTACATCTACCCGCCTGAACCCTCGATGCGGATCGTTGCAGACATCATCGAATACACCTCGCGCCATATGCCGAAGTTCAATTCGATCTCGATCTCTGGCTATCACATGCAAGAGGCCGGCGCGACCCAGGCCCTGGAACTTGCGCTCACCTTGGCCGATGGCAAGGAATACGTGCGCACGGCAGTGGCGCGAGGATTGGACATTGACGATTTCGCCGGGCGATTGAGTTTTTTCTTTTGTATCGGGATGAATTTCTACCTTGAAGTAGCCAAGCTGCGTGCAGCGCGGCTTCTGTGGTGCCGAATCATGCGGGAATTTGGCCCGAAAAATCCTCGCTCGCTGATGCTGCGCACGCATTGTCAGACTTCCGGCTGGTCACTGACCGAACAAGACCCTTACAACAACATCGTCCGCACCACCGTAGAGGCAATGGCAGCCATCTTCGGCGGCACACAGAGCCTACACACCAATTCTTTCGACGAGGCGATCGCGTTGCCATCGGACTTTTCGGCGCATATTGCTCGCAACACACAGCTCATCCTGCAGGAGGAGACGCACATCACGAAGGTGATCGACCCGTGGGCTGGTTCCTATCTTGTCGAGCGGCTCACGCAGGATCTCGCCGACAAGGCTTGGGCCACGATCGAGGAAGTTGAGGCCATGGGCGGCATGACCAAAGCCGTCGCGTCGGGTTGGGCCAAACTCAAAATCGAAACCTGCGCAGCGGAGAAACAGGCGCGCATCGAGCGCGGTGAAGACGTCATCGTAGGCGTAAACAAATACAAGCTGGAACACGAAGCCGCTGTGGAGGTGCGCGACATCGACGACCAGGCTGTACGCGAAGCACAAATCGCTCGCCTCAAAACCGTCAGAGCGGCGCGCAATAGCCAGGCGGTTGAGGCGGCACTGGCAGGGTTGACCGAGGCGGCGCGCAGCGGTACCGGCAATCTGCTGGAGCTATCCATCCATGCCATGCGCTTGCGCGCTACGGTCGGCGAGGTATCCAATGCGCTCGAACACGTCTTTGGGCGTCACCGCGCGAGCACTGCGACCATCGCGGGCGTCTATGGGGCGTCGTTTGAAGGCGATGCAGACTGGCAACGCCTGACACAGGACATCGAAGCATTTGCCGCTACCGAAGGACGAAGGCCGCGCATTCTGATTGCAAAACTCGGCCAGGACGGTCACGACCGGGGCGCCAAGATCGTTGCCACCGCATTCGCCGATCTGGGCTTCGATGTGGACATCGGACCTCTGTTCCAAACGCCCGAAGAGGCGGCGCGGCAAGCTATCGAAAACGATGTGCATGCCATCGGCGTGTCAACCTTGACCGCTGGCCACAAGACGCTGGTGCCGCAGCTCGTCGACGCGGTGAGGGCGCAAGGCGCTGCGGATATCTGTGTTTTCGTGGGTGGCGTTATACCCGCACAGGATTACGAGTTTCTAAAACAAGCCGGCGTGGAAGGTATATTCGGGCCAGGCTCGCTGATCACAGAATCCGCGCGCCAAGTTCTGAGAGCAGTGCGTGCCCGGCGCTGAGTCTATGATCGAGGAGCTTCGCAGCGGCGTGCTCGCGCGTGACCGGCGTGCACTAGCGAAATCGATCACCTTGCTAGAGTCGCAACATCCTGATCACCAGGCCAAAGCCCGCGAGTTGCTCGATTCACTACTGCCGCATGCAGGTCGATCTTTACGCATCGGCGTGACCGGTAATCCAGGGGCAGGCAAGTCCACTTTGATCGAACGGTTCGGCCTGGCATTGATCGCTCGGGGTCACCGTGTAGCGGTACTTGCAATCGATCCATCGTCGTCACTCCATGGCGGCTCCATCCTTGGCGATAAAACGCGCATGGAGCAATTGTCGGTACACCCCGCTGCCTTCATTCGTCCATCGCCTTCAGGCGGCTCTCTCGGCGGAGTCGCGTCACGAACACGTGAGGCCATGTTGCTGTGCGAGGCCGCAGGCTTTGACGTGCTCATCGTGGAAACTATGGGCGTCGGTCAGTCCGAAGGCGTCGTGGCAAGTATGACCGACGTATTCGTACTGCTGCATTTACCGAACTCGGGCGACGAGTTGCAAGCCATGAAGAAAGGGGTACTGGAGCTCGCTGACTTCGTGCTGGTCAACAAGTCCGATCTCGACCGCGTTGCGGCGGAACGTGCGGAGCGACAAATCGCCGATACCTTGCACTTCCTGCAACCAGTCGAACCGGCTTGGCGTCCCGAGGTATACACAATCTCGGCATTGACCGGTGACGGCATCGACAAGCTCTGGTCCAGAATTCTGGTCTACCGCGAGACCTTACAGTCAACCGGGAAATGGGATAAAAAACGGCGCAATCAGGCGCTCACCTGGATGTGGCAGATTGTCGACGAAGCACTTCATGCACGCTTCCACAGTAATGCGGCCGTCCAAGCACAGCTCGCCTCGATTGCCGAACACGTTTCCAATGGCGCTATTTCCGCCCACGTGGCGGCCACGCGTCTCCTAACGCTGTTTGATTCAGACTGATTGCGACTCTAAAGAAAACGAAGTGGATGCCGCGATCACGTCGGGCGGTGCCGCGACGAACGCTAACGGCTGTTACCTTACCGCGCCTGTGCCGTGGGGGTGCATCGCAACCCACAGACGACGGTTACAAACGCAGCTTTACGGGCTATGAGTTGAATGCTTCTCACCACTCGAACGAAGGCATTGGAATCATTACTGCGCTGCCCCCGCCCCCTTGGGAAACCAAGCTGTTCGATACGTGACTTTCCACGTTGACCGTGCGCACATCGGTTCGTGAGTTGCACGAGTTGATTGCAAAACATTTCGGCAAGTGTCCTATACGTGAATCATCCGACGGCACGCTCGTCTATGTGCTTCGACAAGAAGAGCGATACACAGCGCAGCCGGTCGAATTCGTGGGTTCATTACACGATCCGGGCACGTTCTCGAAGGTGTGCGCCGAGTTTCGCAATCGCGTGGTCGTGCTCTCCGGTAAGGATGTCGCTGGAAAGCCTTATAAATGGCGTAACGGCGATCTACTCATGGTGCCCCGCGCTCTGAGCTGCCGTTGATGAGTCAAAACCGGGCGGAGATGCTTGTGCGCGATGTGCGGCAATTGATGGAACGAATTAGTCTCGAACGGGCCTGATAGATTTTGATGGCGCTTGAAGGAGGAAAAAGTCGCGTCAGACAACAGCGGGCTTGGGTGCTTTCTTTTTTGCTTTGATCGCAGCCGCATCCACCGTATCCGGACCTAACACCCCAGCCTTCACCAACCCAATTTTAGAAACTCCAGAAATAACGCCGGGGAGCGCCACTTCTGCTGAGGGGCCAAACTTTCCTATTGCGACTTGGAACTCTAAGGAAACTTCCCACAAGCCCTCATTAAGCCCGTGATGCTTTACTAACACTTCAGCCACTTCCTTCAAGGATAGCGGCTGCACCCCTTGTGCATTTTTCTCAGTGCTTTGCGGCTGTTTCACCCAAGGTCTCCCAATGCTTCGACTGCTTGCTTGAAGGCGCGGTTATAGGTGGAGACTGCAAAGTTACATGCACAGCATGGTCGTGACGATGTAGATGCTCAATAAATTGAGTAGGCTTTGTTTTGGTGGCCTCTGCTAGCGCCTTGCACACAAATTCATTCAGCCCTAACCCTATGCGACGTGCAGCCAGCGCAACATCACGATGAATAACTGGACCAACCCGTACATTAAATGTCCCCTTACACGGAACATCCGGGATATCGCCAGCGTCTTTGCACGTCTGTAAATAATCGTCCACTGCCTCTCTAAAAGCAGCTTCTAACCCATCGACAGTATTCCCGCTGTAAGCAATTACATCGGTAATAAAAAGAAGCCTTCCAAATAAAGTCTTGCTCTCGGGATCGACTTCAGCCGATCCGATGTACTCTTTGTATTCGAATACGTTGTTACGCATAAATTGTTATAGCTCCCCTGCTGCTTTCAAACCTTCGAGCAAAATATCGACCATGTATGGTTTGAGAGTGTTTTCCGGGTGCGGTTCATGTAAGCGCACTTTAAATCCTGTTTTCACGTGCCTAAACATCCTCGCTGAACCGCCCGGTTTCAACAGTGTGAAACCACTCTGCTTCATAAGAGTTACAGCCTCATCCCAAGTAAAATTCTTTGGTTGAGACTGTAGTCGTGCGATCAGCTTAGATTTTTTTGACACTTTAGTATGGGTACTGGTTCACCATCGTGCAACTAGATTCAGTTGCGAACCAGTCAAGACTTATGTAGTCCGTTAGTCCTACACAATCATGACATAGTTGCCTCGGTAAGGCCCATACCCAGCCATCATGCGTTGACTGCCAATAAAGCAAACTTTCCGTACAGCGCTTCATCGACGTTCGATTATTTCGCAACTTGCGGAGAAACAAGGGGAGAAAATTTCTTATTTTTCTTAGTGAAGTCAGTGAATTACTGGCTTCGACGCCGCCCAGGAATGGCGTCTAATAAATGGCGTCCCCAAGGGGATTCGAACCCCTGTTACTGCCGTGAAAGGGCGGTGTCCTGGGCCTCTAGACGATGGGGACGCTGGCCTCAAACTCGAAATCTTGCTGTTAGGTCTGGTGGAGCCAGGCGGGATCGAACCGCCGACCTCTTGCATGCCATGCAAGCGCTCTCCCAGCTGAGCTATGGCCCCACAGCAAGGGCGCGTACTGTATTTAAGCACCCTACTTGTGTCAAGAAAATTTCCGGTCCATCGCTCAGAGATTTCCGAAAAAAATCAAATGCTTCACCCATAGGGCGCTAGACAAGGAAACGCTGGGCTCGCTGCAAACGCAGGATCGAACGTGTTTTGCCAACCAACGCCACCGTAGCATCTATCGGAGGCGACACCGCACTACCGCACACTGCCACCCGCAGCGGCTGAGCCACCTTGCCCATACCCACATTGAACTGCGCTGCAACTGCAATAATGACTTCGTGAATCGCGCTAGCAGTCCAATCGTTTAATGTGGACAAACCACCTTCCAGTGCAGCCAGAATTGGCATCGCATCAGCGGTCAAGTTCTTCTTGGCCGCCTTATCGTCGTAAGTATCGAACTCGCGGAAGAAATATAGACCGGTCTGCGCCATTTCTTTGAAAGTCTTGGCGCGCTCCCGCAGCACATTGGCCACACCCTCCAGCAAGGCAAGATCGTCGCTATGCACTCCCAATCGCGCCAATTGATCGCGCAAACCCGCCGCCAACACACTGGTGGGCGACTTCATGATGTGCTGCTGATTGAGCCACAACAGTTTTTCGGGATTGAACGCCGAGGCTGATTTGTTGACGTCCTTGATATCGAACAACCGAATCATTTCATCTAGCGTGAAAACTTCCTGATCGCCATGCGACCAGCCCAGACGCACTAGATAGTTGAGCAGCGCAGCGGGCAAATAGCCCTCTTCCTGATACTGTAAAACGCTGACCGCCCCATGGCGCTTGGATAACTTGGCGCCATCGGCGCCGAGAATCATGGGCAGATGCGCATACACCGGCGGTGTCGCACCTAACGCCTTCAACATGTTGATCTGACGCGGTGTGTTGTTAAGGTGATCGTCGCCGCGCACCACATGAGTAATACCCATATCCCAGTCATCCACCACCACGCAGAAGTTATAGGTAGGCGTGCCGTCGGAACGGGCAATGATGAGATCGTCGAGCTGGCCATTGTCGAACACGACGCGACCATGCACTTGATCATCAACCACCACCGTACCATCCGGCGGATTCTTGAAACGAATAACCGGATCAACACCGGGACGGCTATCGGTGCGATCCCGCCAGCGACCGTCGTAGCGCGGATTCTGTTTGACGGCCATCTGGCTGGCACGCAACTCTTCCAGTTCTTCCTTGGTGCAATAGCAGCGGTAAGCCTTACCTTCTTGCAACCATTGATCGATTACTTCGCGATATCGGTCCATCCGCCGGGTCTGGTAGAACGGCCCCGCATCGGCGGACAGGCCCAACCACTGCATGCCGTCGAGGATCACCTGGGTGGCCGCTTCGGTAGAACGTTCGCGATCCGTATCCTCGATACGCAGGATGAACTTACCCTGGTGCCGGCGGGCGTACAGCCACGAAAATAATGCCGTGCGCACGCCGCCTATGTGCAGCATGCCGGTGGGACTGGGGGCAAAACGGGTAACGACGGTCATGAGAAATCCCAGGGAAGAAGATTTAGGACCAAATCCTCTTTCGAAGGAGGGTAAGTGGGCGCTGTGCGCCCTCCCTGGTGTTACTACTTCTTTCTTTGCCAATCCAAAAAAAGAAGTAACAAGAAAGAAAGATTGGTGGGCGGTACAGGGTTTGAACCTGTGACCCCTGCCGTGTGAAAGCAGTGCTCTACCGCTGAGCTAACCGCCCTTTATCAAGGGGTGCGTAGTGTAGGGAGGCCGTTGGCGCGGGTCAATCGCAGTAAGAGCGAGGACTACCTCGCCCTTTCCGATTGGGTTAATGCGCCACTTCGCCGCCAATCATGGCCAGCAACTCGGTGGTTTTCCCCTGCATCAGGGCCATGTTGTCGCGACTTTCTACGTTAAGACGAATCAGTGGCTCAGTGTTGGAAGAACGCAAATTGAAGCGCCAATCCTTGAAGGCGATGGACAAGCCATCGGTATGGTCAATGGCCACGGCACCAGTCTTGTAGTGGTCTTCGATTTTCTTGATGGTCGCCTTGGCATCCGTCACCTTACGATTGATTTCGCCACTGGCCGGAAACGCGGCAATGCGCTCGCCCACCAGCGACGATAAAGTCTTGCCGCTTTCGCACAAGAGCTGGGTCACCAACAGCCACGGAACCTGGCCGCTGTCACAGTAACCAAAGGCGCGGAAGTAATGATGCGCGCTCATTTCGCCGCCATAGATGGCGTCCTGCTCGCGCATTACATCCTTGATGAAGGCATGCCCGGACTTAGACTGCACGGGCACACCGCCCAGCGACTCGACCATGTCCAGCGTGGCCCAGGTCAGGCGCGGGTCATACACAATTCGGGCGCCCTTCTCGCGCTTCAAGAACATGGAAGCCAGCAAGCCGACGATGTAGTAGCCCTCGATGAACTCACCACGCTCATCGAAGAAGAAGCAGCGGTCGTAATCACCATCCCAGGCAACACCCAGATCGGCTTTATGTTCCTTGATGGCCTTGATGGTAGACGCGCGGTTTTCTTCCAGCATCGGGTTCGGCACGCCGTGAGGAAAGGTGCCATCCGGATTGTGATGAACCTTGATGAACTCAAACGGTAGGTACTTTTCAAGACTGTCGATCACCGCACCAGCGCCGCCGTTGCCGGCATTGACCACTACTTTCAACTTCTTCAGCTTGCTCACATCCACATATGAGCGCAGGTGTTCAATGTATTTTTCCCAGGTATTGAGTGAGTGCAATTCTCCCTTACGCGCCGGCGTGCTGTAGGCATCGGCATCGCCGATCTTCTTGATCTCCTGTAGACCAGTGTCGCCACTGATGGGCCGCGATTGTTCACGCACGAATTTCATGCCGTTGTAGTCGGGTGGATTGTGACTGGCGGTCACCATGATGCCGCCATCCATTTTTTCGGCGAAGGTCGCGAAATACACGCCTTCGGTACCGCACAAACCAATGTCATACACATCAACGCCGGAGTCTAATAAGCCGCGCGTCAGCGCTGTGCAGAGCTCCTGGCTGGACAGACGGATATCACGCCCTACGATGACTCGCTTCGGCTTCAGCCACTCAGCGTAAGCACGCCCCACTCGATACGCCACTTCGGGATTGAGTTCAGTGGGGATGCGGCCGCGCAGGTCGTAGGCTTTGAATCCGGCGATAGCAGAAGGCGTGGTCATAAAACTCCCTGATGGATAACGTGAATCAGTTTGGCAATTGTGGCCGCAGATACCGCCGCGAGCAATGCGAATTGCGGGCAGCCACACTCCATTTCTGGGGAAACATTCAGCACCTCAATCTGGTGGTACCTAGAGATCATTCTGGTCGTGGCGCGGCACCATGATGAGGTCGGCTGCAAACGTCACAAATTACCGACAACACTGTTATTTTCGTCTGAGAATTTGACCGCGAAAAAGCCTGTCTCTGCAAATAGACAATTGAGTGATGCAGGGCATAGCGGCTTAAATTGCGGCCGACACAAAAGGCAACCCCATCGAAAGACGGGGACGCAAAGCAACCGGTCTACAGACAGTAAGTCCATGACAGCGGGGCCGCCGTGTATTCGCAGGTGTGTATTCGTCATACCACCATGCAGAGCAAAGCGGGCCCGCCATTCAACAGAGAACTAACTGCGTCTACCGGTTGTGTGAATGACATAACCATGCTTGATCAATCGGCCTTCCTTCGACATGGGGCGCGCAAGTTGAACGAGCCGGCGAGCGGAGACGCAGATGTTGAAGAATAGTGCCGGACTACGCATATTGAGCTGGGCCTGGATCGCGGCTGCCTCCTTGGCACTGAGTGCGTGCGGTGGCGATTCGAACGAGGACGGACTTCCTTCAGCCACCTCGGCGCCAGTGACCGGCTCGTCCAGCAGCTCGGCCGGTTCCGCAACGACGAATATAGCGCCGGTCATCAGCGGAACCCCCATCACGACCGTGACCGTGGGGAGCGGCTATAGCTTTACACCCTCTGCCACAGATGCTGACGGAAATGCCCTGTCGTTTTCGATCAGTAACAAACCAGATTGGGCAACCTTCAACACACTAACGGGTGCGTTAACCGGTACGCCCACGGTCGCAGGTTCGTTTTCCAATATTACAATTTCGGTGAGTGATGGCATTGCCTCCGCTTCCCTGGCGGCTTTCTCGATTACCTTCAGCGACGCCAACACCTCCGGAAGTGCGGCTCTGAGTTGGGTAGCACCAACCCTCAATACCGATGGCACTCCATTGACCGATCTGTCGGGCTTCACGATTTATTACGGCACCAGCTCCAGCAGTTTGAACAGTACCGTCAGCATCAATTCACCCGACAGTGGCAGCTATACCATTACGGCGCTTGTGCCCGGCACTACGTACTACTTTGCGATCGCATCCGTTAACACCGCCGGCATATCCAGCGATCTGTCCAGCGTTGCCAGCAAGACTATCTAATTATCCCAAGCTGGATTAGTTACTACAGAGACTAAACGCCATACCCACAAACGTAAGAAGTTGACCCCGCCTTCCATCACCCAAGATTGGTGGGCTTGTCGGCTTGGCGGCCGTAAACATCCTGGAAACGCACGATGTCATCTTCGCCGAGATACGAACCAGACTGTACTTCAATGATGTGCAGCGGAATCTTGCCGGGATTATCAATGCGATGCTTGGAGCCCAACGGGATATAGGTGGACTGATTTTCTTCCAACAAGAACACTCGCTCATCGCAGGTAATCTGTGCTGTGCCCGATACCACCACCCAGTGCTCGGCACGATGGTGATGCAGTTGCAGTGACAATGACGCACCAGGATTGACCACCAAGCGCTTTACCTGGAAGCGCTCGCCAGCATCAATGCTGTCATAGCTGCCCCAGGGACGGAACACTTCACGATGCAGGGAAGTTTCGTAGCGGCCTTGTTTCTTGAGTTCATTCACCAAGGCTTTGACGTCCTGCACACGATCTTTCGGCGCCACCATCACCGCGTCCTTGGTCTCAATCACCACGTGGTCTTGCAAGCCCACGGTAGCCACCAAGCGACTGGTGGAATGCAGGTAACAACCGTGCGAGTCGTTGGCCAACACATCTCCCACCATCACGTTACCCGCGGCATCAGCCGGGATAGCTTCATGCAATGCCGACCATGAACCGACGTCGCTCCAACCAGCGTCCAACGGCACCACCACCGCTTTGCGGGTTTTTTCCATCACGGCATAGTCGATGGAGTCGCTCGGGCACTCGGTAAACTCGGCTTTCGGTAGACGGCTAAAATCCAGGTCACGCTTGGCAGCACTGAATGCGGCGACACAGGCATCGTGCATATCTGGCGCATACTGACGCAGTTCGTCCAGGAAAGCCCGCGCGCGGAACATGAACATGCCGCTGTTCCAGTAGTAGCGACCCGAGGCCACGTATTCTTGTGCAGTGGCCAAATTTGGCTTTTCGACAAACTCTGCCACCGGATAGTCAGGTCCAGCCCCTTCCCCGCGGCGAATGTAGCCATAGCCCGTTTCCGGCTTGGCGGGCACCACACCGAAAGTGACCAGTTTGCCGGCTTCTGCGGCCTTGAGGCCCACTTGCACGGCGGCCTGAAATGCGGCGCCATCACGAATGACATGATCCGCCGGTAGCACCAACAACACCGGGTCGGTAGCACCCTCGGCCGTGGCAACCGCCGCCAACGCTGCGACAGCCACCGCCGGCGCAGTGTTACGGCCAACCGGCTCCAACAGAATGGCGGTGGCGGTAGTTTTGATTTGACGCAATTGCTCGGCCACCAAGAAGCGATGGCTTTCGTTGCACACCACCACCGGGGCGCTGACACCCGTCATACCGTCTAAACGGGTCAACGTGTCTTGCAACATGGTCCCCTTGCCTACCAGCGATAGCAGTTGCTTGGGGTATAACTCGCGCGACAGCGGCCACAGCCGCGTACCCGAACCGCCGGACAACACCACGGGAATCAACATGCTCAAATCCTCTGCAGCAATGCAAACAGTGTAACGAGCGGTTCGCGAGACGGCCCTACATGGCAAGATGGCCTATGAGGAAGCACTCGCCAGCGGCCTTCTTACGACGACGACTTTAATCGCCCAGAAGCGTCAAGATACTCGATGATTTTTGTAACGCAATCTACGACGTGGAGCTTTGAGGTGTCGGGCACAGTCTCAACAGCCTCAGGAGCTTAACCGGGCAACTCGATGACCTTACTGCTCCAAATCCACCCCCAACCTAAACCATTCTAAGGCCAGCGCTTGCGCACTGCACCGAAGCCAGCCTCGCTGAGGGCTAAATTAAGCATTGGCGTAGTAACTCAAATACCAATCGACAAAGTTCTTAATGCCAACTTCCACCGGCGTGCTAGGTTTATACCCGACGTCGCGCACCAACGCGTCCACATCAGCATAAGTGTCCGGTACGTCACCGATCTGTAGGGGCAAGAGATTCAGCTCGGCTTTTTTTCCCAAACATTGCTCCAGAGTCTGGATGTACTTCACCAATTCAACTGGCGCGTTGTTGCCAATGTTGTACAGACGATATGGCGCGTTGCTGCTGCTGGGGTCAGGGTCGTTGCTGTCCCATGCTGGGTTCGGCTGGGCAACGTGGTCCAAGGCCCGTACTACGCCGTTGGCGATATCCGTCACATACGTAAAATCGCGGCGATGGTTACCGTAGTTAAAGACATCAATTGGCTTACCGGCCAGGATGTTCCGGGTGAACAAGAACAACGCCATATCAGGCCGGCCCCAAGGACCATACACGGTAAAGAAACGTAGGCCAGTCACCGGCAGTTTGTACAAGTGCGCGTAGGAATGCGCCATGAGTTCATTGGCTTTCTTGGTGGCCGCATAAAACGATAGGGGATGATCAACGTTCTGCGTTACTGCAAACGGCATCTTGGTGTTGGCGCCATATACCGAGCTGGTGGAGGCATATACCAAATGCTCCACACTGTTGTGACGGCAGCCTTCCAGAACATTGGCAAATCCCACCACATTACTGTCGATGTATGCCAGCGGGTTCTGCGTGGAATAGCGCACTCCCGCCTGGGCACCGAGATGGATCACCCACTGAAACTGCTCTTGCTTGAATAGCGCAGCAATACCGTCGCGATCCGCCAGATCCATCTTCACAAAACGGCAGTTGGGGTACTTCAATAATTGCGCTAATCGCGCTTCCTTGAGCGATACCTCGTAGTAGTCGTTAAGGTTATCTAGACCGACCACCTCGTCACCGCGCTGCAATAACAGCAGCGCCGTATGCATACCGATGAAGCCGGCCGCACCGGTTACCAATATCTTCATGAACACTCGCTTGCTGCTATACGACGTCACCCGACAGCGTAGCACCACTTCCGAGTGTACAAAGAAAAAACCCCTACCGAGATTTCCTCAATAGGGGTTTTATATTTAAGAGCCTGGCAGTGACCTACTCTTGCATGCCCAAAGGGCACACTACCATCGGCGCAGAGCGTTTTCACTTCCGAGTTCGAAAAGGGATCGGGTGGTTCCCACTCGCTATGGCCGCCAGGCAAACCGGTTTTGACCTAACGCTAGGACCATACGGACCTAGCAGAAGATCAACAATTCGGAGTCGTTTTGACGCTGTCACATTCAGAGTAACGTATTCACCACATGATGATCTCGCAAGATCATTGGGTGTTATATGGTCAAGTCTCACGGGCAATTAGTACTGGTTAGCTCAAGGTATTACTACCTGTACACACCCAGCCTATCAACGTCGTAGTCTTCGACGGCCCTTTAGGGGAGTCAAGCTCCCAGGGAAACCTAATCTTGGGGGGGGCTTCTCGCTTAGATGCTTTCAGCGATTATCCCGTCCGTATATAGCTACCCGGCAGTGCCACTGGCGTGACAACCGGAACACCAGAGATACGTCCATCCCGGTCCTCTCGTACTAAGGACAGCTCACCCTCAAGTTTCCAACGCCCACGGTAGATAGGGACCGAACTGTCTCACGACGTTCTGAACCCAGCTCGCGTACCACTTTAAATGGCGAACAGCCATACCCTTGGGACCTGCTACAGCCCCAGGATGTGATGAGCCGACATCGAGGTGCCAAACTCCGCCGTCGATGTGGACTCTTGGGCGGAATAAGCCTGTTATCCCCGGAGTACCTTTTATCCGTTGAGCGATGGCCCTTCCATACAGAACCACCGGATCACTAAGACCTACTTTCGTACCTGTTCGACATGTCCGTCTCACAGTTAAGCACGCTTATGCCTTTGCACTCTAGAGCGCGATGACCGACCGCGCTGAGCGTACCATTGCACTCCTCCGTTACTCTTTGGGAGGAGACCGCCCCAGTCAAACTACCCACCATACACTGTCCCCAATCCGGATTACGGACCAAGGTTAGAACTCCGAACATTCCAGGGTGGTATTTCAAGGTTGGCTCCACCTGAGCTAGCGCCCAGGCTTCAAAGCCTCCCACCTATCCTACACAGGAAGGTTCAAAGTTCAGTGTAAAGCTGTAGTAAAGGTTCACGGGGTCTTTCCGTCTTACCGCGGGAACGCCGCATCTTCACAGCGATTTCAACTTCACTGAGTCTCTGGTCGAGACAGTGTGGCCAGCGTTACGCCATTCGTGCAGGTCGGAACTTACCCGACAAGGAATTTCGCTACCTTAGGACCGTTATAGTTACGGCCGCCGTTTACCGGGGCTTCGATCAAGAGCTTCGCTTGCGCTAACCCCATCAATTAACCTTCCGGCACCGGGCAGGCGTCAGACCCTATACTTCCACTTACGTGTTCGCAGAGTCCTGTGTTTTTGATAAACAGTCGCAGCCACCGATTACCTGCGACCTTCAATAGCTCATGGAGCAAGTCCAATCACCATCGAAGGCATACCTTCTCCCGAAGTTACGGTATCAATTTGCAGAGTTCCTTAACCAGAGTTCTCTCAAGCGCCTTGGTAGATTACCTACCCGCCCACCAGTGTCGGTTTTCGGTACGGTCCAGTATGACCTGAAGCTTAGAGGCTTTTCCCGGAAGCGTAGCGTTACTCACTTCGACCAATAAAGGTCTCGTCATCACATCTCAGGATATGAGTCACCGGATTTACCTAGCGACTCTCCCTACATGCTTAAACAGGCAACCAACGCCTGCTGAGCTAGCTTTCTCCGTCACCCCATCGCAGTCACACCGGGCACAGGAATATTAACCTGTTTTCCATCGATTACACCTTTCGGTCTCACCTTAGGAACCGGCTCACCCTGCTCCGATTAACGTTGAGCAGGAACCCTTGGGCTTTCGGCGTGCGGGTTTTTCACCCGCATTAACGTTACTCATGTCAGCATTCGCACTTCTGATACCTCCAGCAAACCTCACAGTTCACCTTCACAGGCGTACAGAACGCTCCCCTACCACTTGCGCTTACGCGCAAATCCGCAGCTTCGGCTCATGGCTTGAGCCCCGTTATATCTTCCGCGCGGGCCGACTAGACCAGTGAGCTATTACGCTTTCTTTAAAGGATGGCTGCTTCTAAGCCAACCTCCTGGCTGTCTGTGCCTTCCCACATCGTTCACCACTTAGCCATGAATTTGGGGCCTTAGCTGGCGGTCTGGGTTATTTCCCTCTTCACAACGGACGTTAGCACCCGCTGTGTGTCTCCCGTGCTTTGACTTTCCGGTATTCGGAGTTTGCATAGATTTGCTAAGTCGGGATGACCCGCTAGTCTAAACAGTGCTCTACCCCCGGAAGTGACCACACGAGGCACTACCTAAATAGCTTTCGGGGAGAACCAGCTATCGCCGGCCTTGATTAGCCTTTCACTCCTATCCACAGCTCATCGACGCACTATTGCAACAGTGGTTCGTTCGGACCTCCAGTAAGTGTTACCTCACCTTCATCCTGGCCATGGATAGATCGACCGGCTTCGGGTCTAATCCTAGCGACTAAAACGCCCTATTCGGACTCGGTTTCCCTACGGCTCCCCTATGCGGTTAGCCTCGCCACTAAAATTAACTCGCTGACCCATTATACAAAAGGTACGCCGTCACCCCTTACGAGGCTCCGACTGCTTGTACGTATGTGATTTCAGGTTCTATTTCACTCCCCTCACCGGGGTTCTTTTCGCCTTTCCCTCACGGTACTGGTTCACTATCGGTCGGTAGAGAGTATTTAGCCTTGGAGGATGGTCCCCCCATGTTCAGACAGGATTACACGTGTCCCGCCCTACTCTTTGTTGGTCATCGCTTCTGCCTTTCGTGTACGGGGCTATCACCCGCTATGGCCGGACTTTCCAGACCGTTTCACTAAGCTTGTTCGACTGATTCCAACTGGGCTGTTCCGCGTTCGCTCGCCACTACTTGCGGAATCTCGGTTGATTTCTTTTCCTCCGGGTACTGAGATGTTTCAATTCCCCGGGTTTGCTTTACTAGCCTATGTATTCAGCTAGCAATACTGCTAACGCAGTGGGTTTCCCCATTCGGACATCTCCGGATCAAAGTCTGTTTGCCGACTCCCCGAAGCTTTTCGCAGGCTACTACGTCCTTCATCGCCTTCTACCGCCTAGGCATCCGTCACATACGCTTATTCACTTGACCATATAACCCCAATGAGCCTGGGATTACATGCCTGGTTCTCTGAATGCGACATGATTCAATACAAATATTTCGCTTGAATCTTTGACGTCAAAACAACTTCCGAATTATTAAAGAACAGCTCAACTTCACTTTTGATGAAGACGAACAAAACAGGTGGTGTGTTTGGATGGTGGAGCCAGTCGGGATCGAACCGACGACCCCCTGCTTGCAAAGCAGGTGCTCTCCCAGCTGAGCTATGGCCCCATATAGACATTGGTGGGTCTGGGAAGACTCGAACTTCCGACCTCACCCTTATCAGGGGTGCGCTCTAACCAACTGAGCTACAGACCCAGCGGCGCTGGGCGACGGCATGCCGACCCATGTCCAAACACTTACAGGTAACTTGTGAGGGAACTCGCGCAGAACGAGTCAACTTATCATCATCTTTAAAGGAGGTGATCCAGCCGCACGTTCCCGTACGGCTACCTTGTTACGACTTCACCCCAGTCATTGACCACACCGTGGTAAGCGCCCTCCTTGCGGTTAGGCTACCTACTTCTGGTGCAATCAACTCCCATGGTGTGACGGGCGGTGTGTACAAGACCCGGGAACGTATTCACCGTGACATCGCTGATTCACGATTACTAGCGATTCCGACTTCATGCAGTCGAGTTGCAGACTGCAATCCGGACTACGATCGGCTTTCTCGGATTAGCTCCCCCTCGCGGGTTGGCAACCGTTTGTACCGACCATTGTAGCACGTGTGTAGCCCTGGTCATAAGGGCCATGATGACTTGACGTCATCCCCACCTTCCTCCGGTTTGTCACCGGCGGTCCCCTTAGAGTTCCCAACTTAATGATGGCAACTAAGGGTAAGGGTTGCGCTCGTTGCGGGACTTAACCCAACATCTCACGACACGAGCTGACGACAGCCATGCAGCACCTGTCTTATCGTTCCCGAAGGCACTCCCGCATCTCTGCAGGATTCGACAGATGTCAAGACCAGGTAAGGTTCTTCGCG
The DNA here is from genome assembly GCA_031391205.1 of Lysobacterales bacterium. Lineage (GTDB taxonomy): Bacteria > Pseudomonadota > Gammaproteobacteria > Xanthomonadales > Ahniellaceae > 0-14-3-00-62-12. Next base: position 27,270 of record JANMUE010000006.1, read on the forward strand.
TTGCATCGAATTAAACCACATGCTCCACCGCTTGTGCGGGTCCCCGTCAATTCCTTTGAGTTTCAACCTTGCGGCCGTACTCCCCAGGCGGACAACTTAACGCGTTAGCTACGACACCGAGAGGCTAACCCTCCCAACATCTAGTTGTCATCGTTTATGGCGTGGACTACCAGGGTATCTAATCCTGTTTGCTCCCCACGCTTTCGCACCTGAGCGTCAGTATTGGTCCAGGAAGTCGCTTTCGCCACTGATGTTCCTTCAGATATCTACGCATTTCACCGCTACACCTGAAATTCCACTTCCCTCTCCCATACTCTAGCAAGACAGTTTCGAATGCAGGTCCCAGGTTAAGCCCGGGGATTTCACACTCGACTTATCAAGCCGCCTACGCGCGCTTTACGCCCAGTAATTCCGATTAACGCTTGCACCCTCTGTATTACCGCGGCTGCTGGCACAGAGTTAGCCGGTGCTTCTTTTGTTGGTTACGTCAAGGTACTAGCGTATTAGGCCAATACTTTTCTTCCCAACCGAAAGGGCTTTACAACCCGCAGGCCTTCTTCACCCACGCGGCGTCGCTGGATCAGGCTTGCGCCCATTGTCCAATATTCCCCACTGCTGCCTCCCGTAGGAGTCCGGACCGTGTCTCAGTTCCGGTGTGGCTGGTCGTTCTCTCAAACCAGCTACGGATCGTCGCCTTGGTGAGCCGTTACCTCACCAACTAGCTAATCCGATTTGGGCTCATCTATTAGCGCCAGGCCTTGCGGTCCCCGGCTTTCCTCCGTAGAGCGTATGCGGTATTAGCCCGAGTTTCCCCGGGTTATCCCCCACTAATAGGCAGATTCCCAAATATTGCTCACCCGTCCGCCGCTCGTCAGCATGTATTGCTACACCTGTTACCGCTCGACTTGCATGTGTTAGGCACGCCGCCAGCGTTCAATCTGAGCCAGGATCAAACTCTTCACTTAAAAGCTAAGCTTTTAGATCAGAAGCTTTCTCCAATAACTCAATTCTGGCTATTGGTTACTCGCTATTCAATCGTTGAAACGATCAACGCGAGTCCCCACACAAATTACCTGTTACGTTCTTAAAGAGCTGCACAACTTTCGCTGCGCTGAGAAGCGGAACTTTAACCCG
>JANMUE010000051.1:0-10429 GCA_031391205.1 Lysobacterales bacterium
GCTCTTGATCTTCGATCGCAATCGGAGGAGAAAATCAAAAGCAGCGGAGCAAGCCCCGCTCTACAAGATCAAGAGCAAGAGAAAAGAGCATCGCGGCTCACGCCGTGCATGGACGCACAAGTGTCGTCGAAGGCAGGATGCCGAGAGACGACCGCCGCTCCCACATGTCTTTTTTTGCAACACCGGAGCCCCCATGAGCGACACCCTGTTCAGCAAGATCATCCGCCGCGAAATTCCCGCGGACATCGTCTACGAAGACGACCATGTGCTGGCATTTCGCGACATCCACCCGCAGGCGCCGGTGCATGTCCTCTTCGTGCCGAAAAAACCCGTTCCCACATTGAACGATCTGCGGCCGGAGGATGTCGAGCTTGCGGGTCGCCTGCTCCTGGCCGCTGCCGCGTATGCGCGCAAGGAAGGATTCGCCGAGAAGGGCTATCGCGCGGTGATCAACTGCAACGGCGATGGTGGGCAGACGGTGTTCCATCTGCATCTGCATGTGCTTGCCGGTCGGCAGATGACCTGGCCGCCGTGACGACGTCAAGTCTTTACGCGAAATCGGCGCAGAGAACGGATCAATGACTCGTGCGCGTTCGCATCATCGGTCGCAGCAGGGTCGTAACGCAGGCGTGCGAATTCATTGCCCAGACCGAGAATACTGCCGGCGCGGTGTGGCAGCGTGCGCGCTGCGCGCTGGCTGAATTGGATCGGACCTTCGTCGCTGCTTCGGGTCACGCCGGCCTTGGCAAGGCGCGCAGCGTAACGACGCCATGCGCGCAGCAGTGGGTCTCTTGCGCGACGTTGCATGCCGCGCATCGACCACCAGACGCCGATGGCCATGGCCAGACCGCCAGCGACGATCAGCGCGACGACCAGATGCTGCCACTGGTTGTCGGATATGCCCAGCGGTGTCAGCAGCTGCCGTTGCCGCATTAAATCAAAGTCGACGATGCGTTGCCGCCACCATCGCGACACGCGGTCGGTTCTTTCGAGCAGAGACGCTATCCATGCGCTGTGATACCAGCGCGCAGCCTCCGCCAAGGCGTTGGCGTTGCTGCCGCTGATGATGCGTTCCGGAGCAACAGCGCTGGTGGGGTCGGTGCGCACCCAGCCGCGGCCAGGCAGCCAGACTTCGGTCCAGGCATGGGCGTCAGAATTTCGTACCACAAGATAACCGCCGCTGCGGTTCCAGAGTCCCCCCTGATAGCCGGTAACTACCCGGGTCGGTATGCCTGCGGCACGCATCAGGAAGGCGAAGCTCGAAGAATAATGCTCGCAGTAACCGGTCTTGGTGTTGAACAGGAAATCGTCAATGCTGTTGCCGCGTTCCAGAGGCGGCGGTTCAAGCGAGTAGATGAAACTTTCATTGAACAGCTTGAGCGCGGCGTTGATGACTTCAACGTCTGACATGCCCTCGGCGCGCCAGCGCGCGGCCAGCGCCAGCGCTTCGGGATTGCTGCCGGCGGGAAGTTGCAATGCGGCCCAGCGATGCCCTGGTACAGGTGTTTCCTCAAGAACGAATTCGGTAGCGGATTCGAGCTTGAGTCGCTTTGGGGAAATGATCGGTCGCTGCGTGATCATTTGACCGTCGGCAAACAATCTGGAGTCTGCAGTCGCGCGCAATGGCAGGTCGAGGGGGAAATACCAGTTGTGTTCGGTCGGCTCCATCAATACCTCGTAGCCAATCACCGAATCCTGGTTGTAACGGAACGGGATAGCATCGCGTCCGCGCATCCAGTTGGCGCGACTCCAGGTTTCGCCATCGAAGATCCACAGTACTGGTCCACGCCAGTAGAGTTTTCGGACTTCAGGAACCTGGCCATCGAAAGTCACGCGAAATGCCGGGGTGTCGTCCAACCAAAGCTGCGACAACATGCCGGGGCGCATCTCGCCGCTGATTCCCGACCTGCCTTCATTGCCTCGCCATGGTGCACCCCAGAGTGGTTCACCCAGTCTGGGGAAAAACAGAAACGCCGCCGCCGTCAAAGGCAGCGCAGCCAGCGCCAAGCGTCCGACTGATACAAACGAAGCGCGCACACTGGCGGCCAAAGTTTGTGCGGAGAGTTCCTGGCTGGGGTATTTGCGCAGGATCGTCAGGGTCGCAAAGGCACCAATGCTCAGTGCACCCACATACGCAGTGATGGTCAGCGACTGACTGAACAGGAACTCGGTCATCGCGATAAAAAACACCGCGGCAACCAACATGCGGCCGTCACGCACATCGCGGGTTTCGACCAGCTTGAGCGCGGCCAGTGCCAGCAACAGCGCCGCGCCGCCATCCCGCCCCAGTGGCGAGCCGGTGGTTTTGAAGACGACGGCGAACGTCACGATCAGTAACGGCACGCGAATCAGCAGCGGAACGGCACGCGCCATGATGGCGTGCCATAACACGCGCAGGCCGATGATCAGCGCGAGGAATGTAGTCAGAGTCACTGCCAGCCAGCCCGAGTGCGCGACCAGGCAGGCGCCAAGCAACAGGGCCAGCGACTGCATCTGCACCATGTTGATCATGCGCACCGGATCGTGGCCGATCTTGAGTGATGGTGCAGAAGTCGTCATGGCAGCAAAGCCAATGCGCGCAGGCAACTGATGACATGGTCAGGTCCCGTCGCCGGCCCCAGATCGACACCGGGCAGGCGCAGGCGAAAGCCTAGCTGACGGCTCTCTGCGGCCAGCACCCAGCGCGTCAGTCTGGAAATGCGCTGTTCGTGTTGCAGCGAATTCAATGTCGCGTAATCCAGAACCACGGCCTTTGCCACTGGATCGGCAAACTCCTTCACCAGCAGCCGGTCGCTGCGTGCGCTGGCGCGCCAGGCAACCAGGCGCGGCGGATCACCGGCACGATGTTCGCGCAGACCGATCCAATCGTCGCCTGGGCTTCGATACTGCGTGCCGGGGTCGTTGCGCGCCTCGCCGGGCAGGGGCGGCGCATCGATCTCAGGTTTGGGAAATACCAATAGCTTCTGCTGCGGATGCAGATAACTCCAGGCCCAGACTATGCCCAGGGGGTATTCGGTCCAGAGTCGCCAACGCCCGACGCTGTTCCAACCGCGGTGATGCGCATTGACGTGCACGGTTGCCATGAAGGCTTCATCGGCGTCGACCGAAAAACTGACCTCCTGGCCATCCTGCTCCAGCATCAGCAGCGGGCGCTTGCGACCTTCGGTTTCCTGGATGCAGAACTGCACCTCGGCGTGATCGCCGACATGCACACGATCACCGCGCATGGCGTTCAATGAAAGACCGCGCAACTGTGCAACGGTGTGGTGAAAACTCAGCACCGCGATGCCGGCTACCAGGAAGCTCAGCAGCAGCGCCGGGTTGTTGTTGAAGTTGAGTGCGCCCAGCAGCATCGCGAACACGATGGTGCCAAAGACCAGACCAAACCGCGTTGGCAGGATATAGATACGACGCCCGTGCAACCGGATCGGCAGAGGTTCGGGCAGGCGATGACGCGTCAATGCCGGCAGGCGTCGCTCGGCCATGCCCAGCATGCGCTGCCATAGTTGCACGGTAGCGACGCGCAGCATCAGTCGACTGCTGTGCTGCGCAGGATTTGAACGGCAAGCTCGTCGCGTGACCTGAGGTTTTCGCCTCCGGTGACCAGGCGATGCCCGGCTACACCAACAAACACCGACTGCACATCTTCAGGCAGAACAAACGCCCGCCCGGCCATGAACGCGACCGCGCGTGCTGCCGCCAGCAACGCCAGGCCTGCGCGTGGCGAGAGCCCGACGCGCACGCCGGCATGCACGCGCGATGCCGCCAGCAAGCGTTGCACATAATCGATCAGCGCCGGTGACGCGGGCAGTGCCTGTACTTGCTGGCGCAGCTGATTGATGCGCGCGGTATCGAGCTGCGGCTTGAGGCCTTCCAACAGTTCGCGACGATCGGTCGAGGCCAGCATGTTGCGTTCGGCCTCGGCGTTGGGATAACCCACCGAAAGCCGCATCAAGAATCGATCCAGTTGCGAATCCGGCAGCGGAAACGTGCCCGCCATGTCGATAGGATTCTGTGTTGCGATCACAAAGAAAGGTCGCGGTAGCGGCCTCGTCTGGCCATCGCCGGTGACCTGCAGCTCGGCCATCGCCTCGAGCAAGGCGCTCTGGGTCTTGGGCGTGGCGCGATTGATTTCATCGGCCAGAATCAGCTGCGAAAAGATCGGCCCCGGATGGAAACGGAACACGGCACCCTCGCGTTCATAGATCGAGACACCGAGAATGTCGGAGGGCAGCAGATCGCTGGTGAACTGGATGCGCTGGTAGCTCAGCCCCGAACTCGCCGCGATGGCATGCGCCAGCGTCGTTTTGCCGACGCCGGGAACGTCTTCGAGCAGAAGATGTCCACCTGCGAGCAGGCAGGCAAAGGCGAGCCGTACCTGTTCGTTCTTGCCGAGGACGATGCGATTGACCTGAGTGATGGCCAGTTCGAGTGCATGCTGTTCGGCGCTTTCTGTGCTCATGCAACGGACCTTATCTGAATTTCGGGAAGAGGGATTCTGCTGCCGATTCTAGTTTGAGCAGGTGAAGGGGAAGTGCGCTGTGACCACCGTCCAGGCATCAAGTTGCCGCGTTGGTGCGATCACGGGTCATTTGCCGCCTTGGCTGCCTGTCCAGACGTCCAATCCACCGCTGCTCAGCCTGCTTGCAGAATTCGGCGACAGTAGTTCTGGCAAGATTCACCGTTGTCCGGAGCATGGTGGTTCAATGCAGAGTTACTCGCGTCGCAAAGGAACCTCTGAGCAAGTCCGTACCTGCGAGCCCCTGGGTCAAGGGGCGTAAAACTGCAGGTTGACCAGCTGCGCTGTTAAAAGCGGTACCAGGCAAACTATAAGCTGATATGCGAAGCCGAATGGGTGATTTGTTCAGAGGTTCCCTGAATGTAAGCAATCGTGCCGTGCTCATGGTGGCGACGGCCTTGCTGATTCTGCGAATTGCGATTGCCGCGCATCTGCCGCTGCTCGGTGATGAGGCGTTCTATTGGCAGGAAAGCCGTGCGCTGGCACTGTCGTATAGCGATTTGCCGCCGATGACCGCCTGGTTGATCGCTCTGGGCACGCAACTTGGAGGCGACTGCTTGCTCGGCATTCGCTGGCCTTTCCTGGTGATTGGCTCCGCGACGCCATGGATTCTTTGGCGCTGGGCGCGCTGGCGACTGGGTGATTGCGCCGATGCCAATCGGGTGGCGATCTACGCCATGCTGCTGCCGCTGGTCGCTACTGGCGGCATTCTGGCCTTGCCGGATGTGCCACTGACTGCGCTCATGGCATTGGCCTTCGTCCTGCTGGATCACGCCGCTGAGCGCCGGCACCGGCGTGATTGGTTCTTGCTCGGTATATGCCTGGCGCTGGCGGCGCTGACGCATTGGCGCGCAGGCGTCCTCGGAATCGCCGGATTGCTATGGGTAATCATCAGTCCGCGCGGGCGCCGCAACCTGCGCGAACCTGGCCTGTGGGTGGCGCTGCTGATCGCGTTCACCGGCTTGTTGCCTGCGCTCTGGTTCAATGCGTTGCATGACTGGAGTGCCTTGCGCTTTCAGATACTGGAGCGTAACCCCTGGTGGTTTCAAAGCTCGGGTCTTTGGATTGCTTTGGAGCAAGTCGTCGTTGCGACGCCGCTGCTGGCTTGCGCGATCGTCGCGGCATGGCGCCAGGCCTGGCGTCAACGTGCCGAAGCTCCGTTCGATCTGATGTGGGTTTGGGGTATTGGGATCGTCGGCTTCTATCTGCTGGCGGGGCTATTCGCCGACAACGAACGCACGCGCATTCACTGGCCGCTGCCGGGCTATCTGCCGCTGCTGCTCGCGGTACCGGCGCTGCTGCAGCGTTGGCAGTTGCAGCGAGGTTGGCGGCGCCTGATCGCAGTCGGCTGTCTTGCCAGCACGGTGCTGGGCGTCGCCTTCGTGCTTGCCGTGTTGGCGCTTGCCGCTTCCAATAGTGCTTTGCAGCAGCGCACCGCGGCTCACGTCTTGGGCACCGGGTTTCTCGGATGGCCGCAGACGCTGCAGCAGGCCAAGCGTTTGGCCGCAGCACTTCCGGAAGATTCGGTGATCATTGCAGACAACTTCCTGCTGGGTGCTCAGCTCGATTTCGCGCTGGCCGGCGCTCGCCCGATCTATGTGCTCGATCATCCGCGCAATGTTCGGCACGGGCGGCAGACGCAACTCGCGATCTGGCAGCGCGATGAGGATCATCTGTTCGAGCAAGCCTGGTCGCGTGGCTTGCTGGTTGTCGAAGTCACGGCGCGCGCGCCGGGTGAACGCCTGGGGGCATGGCAGTCGTTGTGCCGACGCTTCGACTCGGTGCGTTGGCTGCACGAGGAACACATTGCCGATACCGGGTCGAGTTTCCTGTATGCCGAAGTTCGTCCGAAGCGGGCGGCCGAGGCAGCGGGCTGCGACACGCCGATCGTTGCGCACCTGGATTTTCCGCAGCGCGATCAGGCGTATTCAGCTGGCCGGCCGCTGCTGGTTGCCGGTTGGGCGATTGCCGATGGCGCCGGTGTGGCTGCGGTCAGTGTGTTGCTCGATGGCACGCCGGCAGCGTCAGCCGAGACGCATCTGCTGGCACCGCATGTGCAGACACAATGGCCGCAGTCGCGCGACCCCGATCATCCCTTTGTGGGTTTCAGTCGCGAACTCGATATCGGAAATCTTGCCCCAGGTCGGCATCGCATCGAGATCGAAGTGCATGGCCGCAGTCGTGATGCACTGACGCGACGCTTCGGGCCGATTTGGGTGGTTGTTCGATAATGGGCCAGCCCGGATAACTCGGTCTGCTTTTTCGCCGTAGAAGCAGTATCGAAATTCGGGCTATGCCAGCGGATCGGAGCCGAATTCGGCCAGCAGGCGCGCGAGTGCGATCAGTGGCAGGCCGACCAGGGCAGTAGGATCGTCGCAGTGGATGGCTTCGAACAGGCTGATGCCAAGTCCCTCGCACTTGAAGCCTCCGGCGCAGTCCCAGGCGGGCTCGCGATCCAGATAATGCTCGATCATTCCGGCGCTGAGCTTGCGGAATCGAACCTCGGTCAGATCGACATGCAAGGCGCTGCGACCCGTGGCCGAGTGCTGAACACAGACGCCGGTGTGGAAGCGAACGCTTTTTCCGGAAGCTGCCATGAGTTGCGCGCGGGCAAGCTCGCGATTGCCGGGCTTGCCCAGCGACTGTCCGGCCAGGTCGGCAACCTGATCCGATCCGATCACCAGCGATTTGGGGTGGCGCAACGCCACGGCTTCGGCCTTGGCGATGCTCAGACGGGCACAGAGCCGTTCAGGTGATTCGCCAGGTATTGGCGCCTCGTCGACATCGGGGGCCACGGATTCGAACGGCAGGCCTAGTCGCGCCAGCAACGCGCGGCGATAGCTCGAAGTGGAAGCGAGAATCAGCGTCATGGAGCGGCTGACGTTTTACCCGGCAACACGTCAGGCGACCTGGCCATTGCGCGGCTTGGGTGCGTCCGGTGGCGGGCCACCGCCCATGATGGCGTCCGAGCGCGCATAGGCCGCTTCGAGTTCGCCGCCCACGGCGGCCAGTCGCCCGATCTGTACATCCAGCTCTTCGAGCGAGCGGCGGATGGTGCGCGAAACTTCCTCCAGTTTGCTGATCGCCGCAGTATTGGCGTTTTCGCGAATCCACAACCGGTGCTGCAGCACGATCTTGAGTGCCTGATGAATGCCCGACTCGCTGTCCAAGGTGGCGCGGGCGCTGGCGGTGATGTCGGAGGGCAGTCGGCCTAGCATGCCGCCAATGGTTTTCATCTTTTCGCGGCATTCGAGCAGGCGCGACTCGACCTGGTCGGCGTCGTCCAGCATTTGCATGATCAGGCTGTTACGCCGCCGCATCAGCCAGATCTGGCGGCCGAACCATAGCGTGACCGCCACCAATAAGGCCGCGATAACAGTGGTCCACATCAACATGCCGAACTCCGCAGGGTAGAATCGCCCAATGCCGGTGAGTCTGCCCCAGTGCGGCCTTTCGTGCAAAGATTGCGTTCATGTCCGGCGGCTTCCGGCTTGACGCAGGTGCAGCAGATCAATACCATGGTGCGCTTATGTCCGCGGACCTGCCCGAATCAGTCGACGTGTGGCGGATGGTTGCTCAGGGCCGGCACTTCGAAGGTAGCCTGGCGCTGGCGTCCATGCCCAGACTTGCCGAAAGCCTTACCGGCACCGCAGGGGCGCTGAAGTTTGCCATGGAATTCGGTCGCGATGCCTTCGGTATCGGCTTCGTGGCCTTGCACATCGAAGGGTCTTTGCCGCTGCTGTGCCAGCGCCGGCTGGAGTCATTCGATTGGCCGGTGTTGTTGGATGTCAGGCTGGGCCTGATCCGTGCGGAAGAAGACGAAGCCGGTCTGCCGCCTGGATACGAGCCGTTGCTGGTGCAGGAAACCGACATCCGTCCGGCTGACGTGATCGAGGATGAGTTGATCCTGGCCGTGCCTCTGGTGCCTTTGAGTCCAGGGAATGGCGAGGAAGAAGAGTTGGTGTGGTCCAGTGAACTGGTGAAGCCCGAAAAGCCCAACCCCTTCGCTGCACTGTCGGCATTGAAGAAAAACTAAGTTTGCTGGAGATACAGTCATGGCAGTTCAAAAAAGTCGAGTCAGCCCCTCCCGTCGCGGCCAGCGCCGTTCGCACAACGCGCTCACCGGCGCTCAGGTTGCGACCGACAAGGTCAGCGGTGAAAGCCACCTTCGCCACCACGTGAGCAAGGATGGTTTCTACCGCGGCAAGAAGGTCATCCAGACCAAGGCCGATCGGGCCGTCGAGTCCGAAGATTAACTTTCCCGCGTCAGGGGATAAGCGCCCTGATGCATGAAAGTTAGCAAGAGCGTAGCGTCGTCCCCTAACCCCTCCCGAGACATCGGGGAGGGAGTAAAGGCTTTCGTTGGCGCCTATACGATTCGCGTTAAGCTTCGGCTGGCACGGTGATGAGATAAAAGAAGCGAATCGGCGTCTCTGGCGCCGGTTCGCTTGTTCTTTTCCGGAGGGAGAAAAAGCATGACCTTTGCGCGCATCGTGGGCACCGGCAGCTACCTGCCCGAAAAGATCCTGACCAACGACGATATTTCCAAATTCGTCGACACCTCGGATGAATGGATCACGGCGCGCACCGGTATCCGTCAGCGCCACGTCGCTGCCGAAGGCCAGACCACCAGCGACCTCGGTGTCGGAGCGGCGCAGCGCGCGCTCAAGGCCGCTGGCGTGCTGGCCAGCGAGATCGATCTGCTGGTCGTCGGCACCACCACGCCGGATGTCATCTTTCCTTCGACCGCCTGCCTGATCCAGCATCGCATCGGGGCCAACGGCTGTGCCGCGTTCGACGTCAACGCCGCCTGTTCGGGTTTCATTTACGCACTCGGTGTGGCCGACAAATTCATCAAGAGCGGTGCCGCCAAGACCGCGCTGGTGATCGGCGCCGAGACGCTGACGCGCATGCTCGACTGGTCCGATCGCGGCACCTGTGTGTTGTTTGCCGATGGCGCCGGAGCTGTGGTGCTGAAGGCCGACAGCGAGGCAGGAATTCTTTCCACGCATTTGCACGCTGACGGCGCTCATCGTCATCTGTTGCACAATCCGGTGGGTGTTTCCGTCGGCTTCAAGCCCGAAGAAAAGAACGCCGGCGTGCGTGTGATGATGACCGGCAACGAGGTATTCAAGGTCGCTGTCAAAACACTCGACGCGGTGGTCGAAGAAACCTTGGCGGCAAACCAGCTCGATAAATCCGCCATCGACTGGCTGATTCCGCATCAGGCCAACTTGCGCATCATCGAAGCCACGGCGCGGCGTCTCGCTATGCCGATGGAACGGGTTATCGTCACCGTTGACAAGCATGGCAATACTTCTTCGGCATCGGTGCCGCTGGCCCTCGACGAAGGTGTGCAGAGCGGCAAGATCAAGCGTGGCGATCTGCTGCTGATGGAAGCCTTCGGCGGTGGCTTCACCTGGGGTTCGGCGCTGGTACGCTTTTGAGCGGTTGTCCTCTGTCTTGACCAGCTCCGCTGTTGACAGCCCTTCGGTCATAGATGCGCCGACTGACCCGAATGGCACTTAAGTTAGGAAAACTGTAGACGCGGGTCTTGACCCGCACGCTTTTGATCTGGGCATCATTGCGTCAGATCAAATGCATGCTGGGCAAGCCCCACATCTACAACAGCGAGTTCAAGCTTAGGTAAGCGCTATGCGGGTCAGGCCCCGCACCTTCAAGGATCCAAACCAATGACGCATTCGGCAACCCTCGCATTTGCATTCCCCGGCCAGGGCTCACAGTCCGTAGGTATGCTGGCTGAACTCGCCGCGCGGCATGACAGCGTGCGGCAAACGTTCGATGAGGCCTCCGCAGGCTGCGGTCTGGATCTGTGGTCGCTTGCGCAGCTCGGACCCGAGACCGAACTGAATCGCACGGAAGTGACTCAGCCCGCGCTGCTTGCCGCTG
>JANMUE010000063.1:0-3072 GCA_031391205.1 Lysobacterales bacterium
GGCAGATAATCCTTCATCCGATACCACATCATCGCCAGCACCAGCGCCGGCGTGCGCATGATTTTCCCGCCGGGGAAATCATGATGTGGAATGCGTGCGAACACATCCAGCCGGGTGCTCTGCCCGTGTATCGCCTCGGCGATCACGCGCGCCGCCAGTCCGGTCGCCGCAATGCCGTGGCCGGAAAACCCCTGGGCGAAATACAGGTTGGGTCGCAACCGGCCCCAGTGCGGGGCGCGGTTCATCGTGATATCGACATAACCGCCCCAAACGTATTCGATACGCACATCACCTAGCTGCGGGAACACCTGCACCATGCGCTGTCGCATGCGCGCGCCCAGCCCCGGCGGCGGTACCCGCGAATAGCTGACACGGCCGCCGAACAGCATACGGTGGTCGCGACTGAGGCGGAAATAGTCCAGCACAAAATTGATGTCCGCCACCGCCATATCGTTGCGTATCAGATCCCGCGCACGCTCCGCGCCGAGGGATTCGGTTGCGCAGATATAGGTACCGACCGGCATGATCTTGGCTTCCAGCTCCGGTACCAGACCAGCCAGCCAGGCATTGCCGCCGAGCAATCCAAAGCGTGCGCTGACTTTCCCCGCCGCGGTCTTGAATACCACCGGATCGTTCTGGTTTATCGCAGTGACGCGACTGTCTTCATAGATGCGCACGCCCAGCTTCAATGCGGCGCGCGCCAGACCCAATGTGTACTCCAGCGGATTGAGGTGACCGCTGCGCGCATCGAACAGCAGCGCACGATAACGATCGGTCTGCAACTGTTGCTGCAGTTTCGTGCGATCCCACATCTCGGTCCCGGTATAACCGTAGTCGCGCTCGAGATCCTCCTGCCAGGATTTGAGCTCATCGACCTGCCGCGGTCGCACCGCCGCGTGCGCGTGGCCCATGCGCAGATCGCATTCGATACCGTAGGCGGCAATGCGCTGCTGGATCAGATCAACGCCCTCGACCGACCAGTCGAACAGTTTTCGCGCATCATCCCCTCCGAGCAGGCTCGCGATCTTCGAGATGTCGCAGCCATAGCCGAAGATCACCTGCCCACCGCTGCGACCCGATGCGCCCCAGCCAACGCGATGCGCTTCCAGGATGATTACGCTGTAGCCGCGTTCGGCGAGTTCGATCGCCGCCGACAACCCGGTCAAGCCGGCGCCGAGAATCACGACGTCGGCGCTTTCGTCTCCCTGTAGCTTCGGTAACGCCGCGAAAGCGCTGGCGCTGGCGGCGTACCAGGAGGGTGCATGTGTACTTGAATCGTTCTGTACCGGCATACCAATCACTTGTAGGCCGGGGGGCCGACCCCGGCGCTGTTCGGTTTTCCCGAAGAAAGAGCACCGGGGTCGGGCCCCCGGCCTACAGATATTTAGACGGTACGCAAATACCAGTCGTACTCCAGCGTCGTCACTTCGCGATAGAAGCTGCGCATTTCCTTTAGTTTCTGCTGGCCGTAGAAATGCCGGAAATCGCTGCCGAAATTCTGCGCGATGAAATCGCTGGCCGTGAAGTCGTTGATGGTGTCGCGCCAGAACAATGCACGCTGCTCGGTCTGTTCGTAAGCATTGCCGACGACGGGCGGGCCGGGATCACCCTGGGTTTCCAGGCCATGCAGAATGCCGGCAAGCACGGCAGCGGTCACCAGATACGGATTGCCATCGGCACCGGCGATACGGTGCTCGATGCGTGTATTGGCCGGATCGCTGTGCGGAATGCGCATCGCTACGGTGCGGTTGTTGTGGCCCCAGCAGTCGTTCAACGGCACGAAGGCATTGAGTACGAAGCGCCGATAGCTGTTGGCATGCGGCGCGAAGATCAGCATGCAGTCCTTCGATGAGGCCTGCAGACCGGAAATTCCATGCCGAAGTGCATCGGCCGGTGCTTCTGGCGTGCCATGGAAGATGTTGTGGCCATCGCGATCGAGCACGCTGACATGGATGTGCAGCCCGTTACCGGCCTGATCGACGAAGGGCTTGGCCATGAAGCTGGCGATCATGCCCTGCTGGCCGGCAATCGCCTTGATCGCGCGCTTCAGGTAGATCGCATCGTCGCAGGCGAGCAATGCATCGCGGCGATGCTTGAGGTTGATCTCGAACTGACCGGGTGCGTATTCGGCAACCGCGGTATCAGCCGGAATATTCTGCGCACGGCAGGCATCGGCCACCGCGTCGGTGAAGCCCTGATAATCGTTCAGGTCTTCCATGTAATAGACCTGAGTGGTGCGATTGCGTTCGCGCGTCGCCGGGTTGATCGAGGTCTGCGGGCAGCCATTCGCGGTAAGTTGCGCATCGAGCAGATAGAACTCCAGCTCGACCGCGACCACTGGCGTCAGGCCACGTTCGGCATAGCGATCGAGCACGCGCTTCAGCACCTCGCGCGGATTGGCCGAGAACGTGCCACCCTTGGCGTCTTCCATGCTCAGCAACAGCTGCGCCATCGGCTTGCCCTGCCAGGGCACCACACGCAAGCTGCCGGGCACCGGACGGCAGATGCGATCTTCATCGCCAATGTCGTAGCCTAGGCCGGTCTCTTCGACCGTGTTGCCGGTGATGTCGGTGGCGATCAGCGACATCGGCAGGCAGACCCCATTCGCGTACACCTTCTCCAGCGCGTCGCGGGTAATGCGTTTGCCGCGCAACAGGCCGTTCATGTCGGGCAGCAAAAGGTCGATCATTTCGCAGCCGGCGATCTGTTGCAGTTCGGCGGCGTCCGCTGAACAGGGAAGTTCAAGTGCCGCGGGCGCAGGATGCGCAGGAGCGGCAACGTCGGGAAGCAGGTTCAGACTCATGATCGGGCTCGGCGGGAAGTCCGTGGATACTAGCAAGGCCCGTTGTGGGTGTAAAAAATACTCAACGTTTTGGCTTCCGGGATTGGGGTCCGTTGTAGGTGCGGGTCTTGCACCCGCACGCTTTCGACCACCGGAAATCGCCAAAGATCAACAGCGTGCGGGCACAAGACCCGCACCTACAACGGACCACAATCCCGGAAGCCATAACGTTGAGTATTTTTTAAAAACACAACGTGCATTGCTAGTATACACGGACTTCCCGCCGAGCC
>JANMUE010000065.1:0-2054 GCA_031391205.1 Lysobacterales bacterium
GTGCAGTCTTACCGCAATTCGGATTGCCCACCAAGGCAACCACCGGCAGCCGGCTGTTGACGGCAGCACTATTCATTGCATTTACACCGAAACCGGCTGGGCGCGCACGCGGATACACGAGGCCTCATGACGACGCAGTGCGAAGGTCGAGCCGCCGATGCGCACTGCCATGGGGTCGCCGCCCGGCACTCGGGCCAAGACTCGGATGGATTCACCGGGCAAAAATCCGATCTCCGCCAACCGCCTGGCAACTCCTTGGCCAGCCTGTTGGGCATCGACGCTGATGACGGTCGCCGTTTCGCTAAACGCCAAATCCACTAGGGATTTCGCTTCATAACCAGCGACCGAGACAATCTCTTCTGCCGTTGCAACCACCCGAACACCTCTGTGCAAGCACCCTATATCTGGACCGGATAGAACGTGGGTCTGGCGGAATTATACATGCGAACGATTCGCATTAGCGGTAATTGTTTGGCCGCCCGCGCCGTGGCAGCACCACATCCCGCTGCAGATCAGATCACAGGCGGGCGTTCCGATAAGGAACCTTGTTCACCCGGGGAAGCCTCACGCTATGCAATGGAAGGTCTGCATAACGTGTCATTTCGAGTGCAGCGAGAAATCTTTCTTTTCTGCATATGCACAAGACCAAGTACGTGCAAGATTTCTCCCGGAGTTTATCCCGAGCGGAGTCGAGGGGGTCGAAATGACAGCAGCAGGTTAGGGCCTGTCGTCAAACTCCGGTTGCACAGGCGCGTATTCCCCTAGTTGCTGCGCCCAATGGCCAGATACTTCAGGCCAAACTGCTTGACGAAGCCTGGGTCGTACAAATTGCGCCCATCGAAAATGACCGGATGTTTGATGGTCGCCTTAATAGTGTCGAAATCGGGGCTGCGGAACTCCTGCCACTCCGTGACGATGGCCAGCACGTCTGCGCCCTTCAACGCATCCTCCGCAGACTTTGCCAGCGTCAGACCATGACGCTCGCCATAGATGCGCCGCGTCTCCGCCATGGCGATCGGATCGTAAGCGTGCACCTTGGCGCCGGCCTGCCACAGCGCCTCCATCAAGGTACGGCTGGGCGCCGCGCGCATATCGTCGGTATTGGGCTTGAAAGACAGCCCCCACAACGCCACTGTCTTGCCCTGCAAGTCGCCGTCAAAGTAGTGACTGATCTTGTTGAACAGCACGTCTTTCTGGCGATGGTTAACCGCTTCGACTGCATTCAGCACGTCCGCTTCATAGCCATGATCGCGTGCCGTACGAGAAAGCGCCTGCACATCCTTGGGGAAACACGAGCCGCCATAGCCACACCCCGGGTAAATGAAGTGGTAGCCAATGCGCGGATCCGAACCAATCCCGCGCCGCACCTTCTCGATGTCCGCGCCCAGACGTTCGGCGAGATTGGCCAACTCGTTCATAAAGCTGATCTTGGTCGCCAACATGGCGTTGGCCGCGTACTTGGTCAGCTCGGAAGAACGCACGTCCATGACAATCATGCGGTCATGGTTGCGGGTAAAGGGATCGTAGAGCGCCCTGAGCAGCTCGGCGGTGCGCGGATTATCGGTGCCCACCACCACGCGATCGGGCTTCATAAAATCGGCCAACGCCGCACCTTCTTTCAGGAATTCCGGGTTCGACACCACATCGAACTCAGCCGCCGCGCCGCGTGCCTTCAGCGTCTCCAGAATTTTGGCCTTGACCCGATCCGCCGTACCCACCGGCACCGTCGATTTGTTCACCACGATGCGATAGTCGGAGAGATGCTGGCCGATAGACTCCGCAACCGCCAACACATATTTAAGATCCGCTGAACCGTCTTCATCCGGCGGCGTCCCCACCGCAATGAACTGGAACAAGCCGTGCTTGACCCCCTCCTGCGCATCGGTCGTGAAATTAATGCGCCCCGCCGCCAGATTCTTCTTAAGAAGGTCTTCCAACCCCGGCTCGTGAATCGGCGACTCGCCGCGCTTGAGCATCTCCACCTTGCGCGCGTCCACATCCACGCACAGCACATGATTGCCGGCCTCAGCGAAACAGGCGCCCGTCACCAAACC
>JANMUE010000109.1:0-14036 GCA_031391205.1 Lysobacterales bacterium
CGGCCAGAGGCCGCTCCCACAGTTCATTCGAATTCGCGCATATGTCCTCCACCCGCAAAAACAATCTCAGCGGCATCGCCTTCATGGTGTTTGCGGTCGGCACTTTTGCGCTGATGGACGCGGCATTGAAATCGCTGACACCGCACTACCCACCGCTGCAGGTGGCCGCATTGCGCGGGCTGACTGGCCTGCCCATCATCTTCATATGGGTGGGCTTCGCTGGCGGCTATGCGCAATTGCTGCGCGTGCGATGGCCTCTGCATTTGTGGCGCGGACTGCTGTCGGTCCTTATGCTTGGAAGCTTCGCCTATGCCCTCAAGCGCATGCCGCTTGCTGAAGCCTATGCAGTGTTCTTTGTGGCGCCGCTGTTGATCACGCTGCTGTCGGTTCCGCTACTCGGTGAAAAAGTCAATCGTGCCCACTGGAT
This sequence comes from Lysobacterales bacterium, assembly GCA_031391205.1. GTDB lineage: Bacteria > Pseudomonadota > Gammaproteobacteria > Xanthomonadales > Ahniellaceae > 0-14-3-00-62-12. Next base: position 428 of record JANMUE010000109.1, read on the forward strand.
CGCCATCGCAATCGGTTTCGTCGGCGTGCTGGTGGTGTTGCGCCCGACCGGCGATGGCTTGATGAGCACGGCGGGTCTGATGGTGCTGGTTTCGGCCGCCTGCTACGCGCTGTCGTCGATTTCGGTGCGCGTGCTGGCGCGCACCGACTCGACCTCCAGCATGATGTTCTGGATGATCACCATGCTCAGCATCGGCGCCACGGTGCTGGCCTGGCCCTCTTGGAAGCCGGTACAAGCCGAGCACTGGCACATCCTGCTGGCGCTCGCGGTCACCGGATCGATCGGTCAATACGCCATCACCGAAGCATTTCGCCGTGCACAGGCCGCGGTCGCCGCACCATTCGAATACACAGCACTGGCCTGGGGTGTGGCGCTGGACTGGTGGCTCTGGCGTACCTTCCCCGACCACTGGGTATTCATCGGCGCCGGCATCATCATCGTCAGTGGCATCTACCTGCTGCGGCATGAACATCAGCATGCAGAAGCGGAACATCCTTAGGTCGGGTCCCGGTAGGTCGGGTCCCCCGCAGGGGTACCCGACATCGGAATATCCTTAGCATCAGGAATATTCTAGGCCCCGCGCGTTGCCGCCCGACACGGTGTCGCGTTGATTTGCAGCAGCGGAGGCAAGAAAAAGCGGGAGCAGGCTCCCGCTGGCAACATTTCCTGAGCGTGCAAGCCTAAGGTCGCTGTGCGCGACCTTCGCTGTTTTTTGCGTAGGCTCCTACTCGAAGCCGTTTTTGAACAGGATGGGGTTGATGCCGCAGGTTTCTATGCGGATGTCATCGACATACCAGCCGTGCGGCAGGCTCCCGACCGAGCTATCCGTCACGGCAGAGAACCGGAAGCGCAACGCCTGACCAGCAAACGCGCCGAGATCGAAGCTGGCCGTCGTATACGGGCGGACGCCGCACCAGGACGGCTCTCCCGATGGTACCGGGCCGGTGTAGAAATCTCCGAGTTGGCTGGATGCCGGCAGCACTGCCCAAGAAGCGCCGTCGTTGGTGGACACTTCCACAAAACCGCCGTCATAACACGATGTCGCCGTATTGATTTCCATCGAAACGTCGTGACGGAAACGCAGCGTCGGTGCGCCCTGATCGGCAGGAATATTCATCGATGGCGAAATCAGGCGCTGCTGCGAAACAACCGCAACATCCTGGGCCAGCCATGCGAAGGAGCCACTGCTGGGCCGTGCCGTGCTGCGTGTCCAGGTCGTGCCGCTCACCGGCGATGTGGTCCAGCCGTTGACCCCACTCTCAACGTCATCGGAGAAGCCCGTCAGAATTTCCTGCCCAACCGGGCAGAGCCCCGGCGCCAACCGGGTGGTGAACGAAGCCACGGCGGAATAGGTGCCGGCCCCGCAGGAATTGTCGCCGCGAACACGCCAGAAATAGTTAGTTCCCGTAGTCAATACGGCAGGAACCTGCACGGAAGTGGTGGTAATCGTCGGGCTGGTGAACACGATATTGGTAAAGGCCATATCCGTGGCGATTTCGGCCACATAGTTCACCGTCTGCGCTGAAGCTGTCCAGGTCAATGTCGGTCCGAGTGACGTGCCCAGAAAGCCGACTGCAGGACTGGTGGTGGTTGGCGCGGCGGGCGCGGCGGTATCGATGGTCAATTCGACAGTGCGCGATCGCGACATTGCCGGTGCGCTACTGGTGCCATTGATCGTCAGTTGATAGGTGCCCGCCGCTGCCGCGCCCGTGTTCCCGAGCGTCAGCGTAGACGAACCCGGCACTGGATTGATGCTTGCCGGTGCAAACGCGGTAGTCACGCCAGCGGGAAAACCGGAGACGCCGAGCGTGGTTTCACCGGTAAACCCGTTGTAGCCGTGCGCATCCACAGTAATTGTGGCATTGGCTGGCGCACATATCTGCTGCCTGAGCGGCACGGCTGCGACGCCGAGATTGGGGTCGCCGCAGGTCGGGAATTTGAACGAACCTGCACGCAGTGTCCAGGCGGTGCCGGTAGTCGCGAAGTATTCGTTGATGTACCAGAACGTGCAGTCGTCGACCGGATCAATGTTCATCGAAGTGTAGTCACCCCAACGCCGCTCACTGGCGGAGTGTCCACCACCACCGGTAACGAAGATTCCTTCGCCTTGCGCCATGACATTCAACGGATCACTTTCCAGACGCCCGGTGTAGTGAATGCTGGGGAACAATGCCGCATTTCCGGCGCTGAAGCCCAGTCCCATGTTGCCGGAACGATCCTGTGCAATCGACCCCATCCAGCGGTTGATGCCGTCACTGACACCTGGGGCATAAGTGCTGTCCTGATAGAGCACTGCGTTGGCACCCGGATTGCGCAGCTCCCACCAGCGCATACCGGCAATACCCGGCGCTGCTTCCACTGATTGATTGGTGACGATGGACTGATAGCTGCCGTAATTGCGGTAAGCGGCGCGATGCATAGGACGTTGGCGGTAGGAAAGAATATCCACGGGTCCCAACGGAGCCGGCTGCGGAATACACGCGCGGCCAACGCAGGGAAAGATCGTGTCGTAAGGCGAAATTGGAATCGTGTTTACTACCTGGAATGTCGACGATGCCGGTGCCGCGAAGTTGATATTGAATTCCCAAAGACTCAATGCGTCCTGTGTCGCGCCATAGGCGCCGCCGTTGTCCATCGAGCCGACGTAGTAGGCCGGCGTTCCCAACGGCGGAGGCGTCGAGCCATCGACATCGGCGGGTAGCAGACCGTCGCCCGAGAACGGGTTGACGGGCACGGTGAACTGCACCAGCGTCGGATTGGCAACGCCCGCCAGCATCTGAGTGCGGTCGATCGCGTAAGCGCCGATAAGGTTTTGGCCGACTTCGCGCGTGCTGATCAGATAGGCGTTTGGCCAAACCCCGTACTTGGGATAGTCAGGGAATGATGCCGCCGAAAACGCCCAGCGATAATACTGCCCTGTCGGGTCGGATGTCATGGACAACGCCACGCAATTGAAGAAACCCGGTCCGGCACTGTCGGAGAACTGTGTCAGCAGCCAGCGGTCGGCCAACTGATCGTAAAGCACGATCGGATCGCCGGCATTCTCCGTTTGACACGCGCCCCCAAATCCGGTGAACAGGGTGTTGATGTTGGCCGGCCCGAAAACAGATGTGCCGGTCTTGCTGAAAATCTGGAAGGAAGCGTTCGACATTCGAACGTAGTGATTGGGGCCGACGTCGCCGACAGGATCAGGCGGGTTGGCGGTTCCGGTGCCCACGTTGAAGTTGACGATGGGCGCGGGCGGGAGCGTCGGCCCACCTGCCACCGACCTCTGGACACTCGTATCAACATCCTGAGGCCCGTAGCGGAACTTGCCCTGGGGATCCGGATCGATCATCAACGAGCCAAAAAAACTATAGTCTTCGGCAGGTTTGATCGGCATGTCGCGCAGTGGTATGGATACGTCGAATTTCACCGCGCTCGACGCCGAACGAAACGTGCCGCGCATCGACTCGGGTACTTCAGCAGCGGAAACCGGCAGCGCGATCGCGCCGGCCAATGCAGCAAGCGAAAACAACACTTTGGACATTGTCATCTCAGTCGTCCCCCATTGAGAGACCTCCACAGTATCGGGCTCTAGTCAGTGAGACAACTGCCTGCTTTGGATCTCCCTGTTTTTGCTCGATTCTGCCGAGTGATTGCGGCGATGCCAATGTTGTTGTAGGCACCTCTGCCGCGAGCCTCCTCGTAGGCGACGAATACGCATTGGCCCTGCTGCTCCAGTGCCGCCGGCCCCTGCTGGCCCGCAAACTGCTGATCGATCGGTGGCTGCGTGGAGTTGAGCTTGCGTTCGCAGCTGGCCATTGCAATGGCCATGCGCGCCGGTGCAATTTCGTTGCTGCCGAACACGTCGGCGAACAGTTCCGGATATGTGCGGCCCGCCATCCAGGTACGCAAGGCGTTGGAAATGGCGCGGGGACGACGGTCCCCATCCATGAAGCCCAATATACGTTTGCGTTGATCTCTCCATCTCAAGAGCTTGCGCTAGTGTGGTGTCCCAGAACCCTAGGGGAGGAGTCCATATGCGAACTACGCGGGACCTGACCTACGGACGGCGGACAGCGCCTGAAGACGCGCATGGCGCATTGCCGCGCCGATGGCTTCACCGACCAGCCCCTGGACGACGAACGTCTTTGCGGTGACTGCCATCGCTGCCGCATGCAGCGCCGGCAACAGCCGCGCCGCTGGATAGTCGTCGTGCGGCAATATCGCGACGGCGCGACCACGTTTGTCGGCCTCACAGGCACGCAGCAACTGCGTGATACGTCCGGGCTTGCGAAAGGCGTCAAGCCGTTCCAGCAATTCCAGCAGGCTGCCCGGACGCATTTCGGACACGCGATGTACATTCAGATGTTCAGAACACACATGCGCGGCCATCTGCGCATACTCGCTGGGGACACGCAATCGCTCGCACAGCGCCTGGACCAGCGGCACGCCCGAGCTTTCATGGTGCAGATGTCTGGGCCATTCCTCCCGCGGCGTGAGGCCCTTGCCGAGATCGTGCATCATCACGCACCAGCCAATCAGATCGTCGCCGGGCGCCAGCCGAGCTGCCGCATCCAGTGCCAGTTCCTGATGCACACCGGTGTCGTATTCCGGATGAAACTCGATGCGCTGAGGCACGCCATAGAGTCGATCGAGTTCGGGCAAAATCACCGCCAACGCGCCGCAGTCGCGCAGCACCCGCAGAAACGCACCCGGACGCGGCTCGCCCAGTGCGCGCTGGGTTTCCGCCCAGACACGCTCGGCCACCAGATGCGATACCTCGCCCGTCGCCACCATGTCGCGCATCAGCTGCAGGGTTTCCGGCGCAACACGAAACCCCAGTGGGGCATAACGCGCAGCGAAACGGGCGACGCGCAGCACGCGTACCGGGTCTTCGACAAAAGCCGACGACACATGGCGCAGCCAACGCTGCTCCAGATCGCGTGCGCCACCATGCGGATCGACGAGATTTCCATTCTCGTCTTCAGCCATGGCGTTGATGGTCAGATCGCGCCGGGCGAGGTCTTCTTCCAATGTGACGCTGGTATCCGCGGCAAACGCAAAACCGTGGTAGCCCGGCCCGGTCTTGCGCTCGGTCCTGGCCAGCGCATACTCCTCCTGCGTGTCTGGGTGCAGGAACACTGGAAAGTCCTTGCCGACCGAACGAAAACCACGTGCACGCATCGCCTCCGGGCTTTCACCCACCACGACGTAGTCATGGTCTTTGACGTCACGCCCCAGCAGCCGATCGCGTACGGCACCGCCTACAAGATAGCTTTTCATCGTTTTCATTGTGAAATTCACATGCTTAGTCCCAAAAAATACACATAATCATCACAACTTTCAGCCGATGATGGCGTCTCGTTGAGCAGGTCGAATCCAAGATGAGCGAGTTGCGACACGCATTGTTGAGCACGGCCCTGATTATGGCGCTTGCTGGCGTCGGTGGTGCTCACGCTGCAAACGAAGGCCGGCTGTTGGCGACCGGCGGTCTCGTCACCATGGAAGGTGTCGCAGGTGGCGGCATCGTGCCGATGGCCACAATGGCCGGCCTGAGCACCGATCCGGGCTGGGATTGGGTCGTTGGCGCCTCGCACACTTCGGTATCCGATTTTTCTCTGGCCACCTTCGGGGTCGCCGCTTCGTTCAACGACCGTGTCGAGATTTCGCTCGCGCGGCAACGTTTCGACATCGACTTCGATCTGCCGACCGGCATCCCTCAAAGCATCGATCAGACCGTGCTGGGTGCCAAAGTCAAGCTGGGCGGAGATCTGATTTTCGGTTCGGTGCCGCTGATCAGCGTCGGACTGCAATGGAAGCAGGTCGATGATTTTGCGCTGGCTGAAACGCTGGGTGCCGAAGACGACAGCGGCATCGACGGGTATTTCAGCGTCAGCCGGTTGATTCTGGATGGCCCCTTCCATCGCAACTGGCTGTTCAACGGCACGCTGCGTGCCACCCGCGCCAACGAGGCCGGCCTGCTCGGTTTCGGCGGCGGTCGCAACGACGGTTATCGATTGATGGGCGAGGTTTCAACGGCGTTGTTCTTCAATCCGCAATGGGCGTTGGGCTTTGAGTATCGACAGAAGCCAGAGAATCTGGATGATGTCGACGAGAGCGATTGGCGCGATGTGTTTATCGGCTGGTTTCCGAACGAACGTGTCAACGTCGTGCTGGCCTATGCCGACCTCGGCACCATCGCCAACCGGTCGGATCAGGACGGCCTCTTCCTTTCGGTAACTGGAAATTTCTGATGACCCGCACTCAAAACATAGCCTTTATCCTCGCCATGCTGACCGCAGGCTGCGCCAGCACGCCGGCCGACTCGCTGTATCAGGCGCTGGGCAACGAGCCCGGTGTGCGTCGGCTGGTCGATGAAGTGGTACGTGAGCTGCACTCGGACACGCGCATCAATGCGCTGTTCAAGGAAACCGACGACGCCTATTTCAAGGAGCGGCTGTTCGAACAAATCTGTGAGCTCAGCGGTGGGGGCTGCACGTATACCGGGCTGAGCATGGAAGAAGCGCATTCGGGCATGCAGTTGACTGAAACCGACTTCAACTACTTCGTCGACGACGTGCGCGTCGGCATGACGCGTGCAGGTATCGGCATTGGCGCGCAGAACCGCCTGCTGGCGCTGTTCCGGCCGATGCATGGCGATACTTTGCATAAATAAGAATGTGGGAGCGGCGTCCCGCCGCGATGCTATTGCTTTTCGCTTTGTAGAGCGGGGCTTGCTCCGCTGCTTTTGATTTTCGCCAACATCGAGGTCGGATCAAGAGCTGCGGAGCAAGCCCCGCCTATGACCGAAGAGGCCTTCAACAGCGCAGCTGGTCATCCCTTGGGACAAGATCAAGAGATCAGAGCAAAGGCATCGCGGCGGGACGCCGCTCCCACATCACACCATCACATTGTCAGCGCTTCTTAGGAATGTACAAATCGGTGATCGTGCCCTCGAACACCTCGGCCGCCATGCCCACCGATTCGCTCAACGTCGGATGTGGGTGAATGGTCAGGCCGATGTCGTGGGCGTCTGCGCCCATCTCGATCGCGAGCGCTGTTTCGGCGATCAGATCACCCGCATGCGCACCGACGATGCCGGCGCCGATCAGACGATGCGTGGCCTCGTCGAAGATCAGTTTGGTGAAACCCTCGGTACGCCCTATACCGATCGCGCGACCCGATGCGGCCCAGGGGAACACGCCTTTGCCATAGGCGATGCCCTTGGCCTTGGCTTCGTTTTCGGTAATACCGACCCAGGCGATTTCGGGATCGGTATAGGCGACGCTGGGAATCACGCTGGCAACGAAGCTACTGCGATGGCCGGCAGCGACCTCGGCAGCGACCTTGGCCTCATGCGTGGCTTTGTGCGCCAGCATGGGCTGACCGACGATATCGCCGATGGCGAAGATATGCGGCTGATTGGTGCGCATTTCCTTGTCGACCGCAATGAAACCACGATCGGATACGGCAACGCCGGCGGCCTCTGCGTTGATCTTCCTGCCATTCGGTGTGCGGCCGACAGCGCACAGCACGCGATCGTAGAGTGTTGGTTCGGGCACCTTGCCCTCGCCTTCGAAAAACGCGCGCAGGCCTTCTTTCTCGGCCTCGAGCTTGACCACCTTGGTCTTCAGAAGGATGGCCTCATAGCGCTTGTTCAAACGCGTCTGCAGCGGCTTGACCAGATCGATATCGGCGCCCGGCATCAACTGATCGAACAATTCGACAACGGTCACTTTTGAGCCCAGCGCTTGATAGACGCAGGCCATTTCGAGTCCGATGATGCCGCCGCCGATCACCAGCAAACGCTTGGGCACGTCGGCCAGCATCAGCGCGTCCGTGGAATCCATCAGGCGCGCATCGCCCCAAGGCAGGCCCGGCAGTTTCACCGGCTGTGAGCCGGCCGCGATGATCGCTTTCTCAAAACGCACCAGCTTCTTGCCATCGCTGGTTTCGACTTCAATTTCATTCGCCGAAACGAACTTGCCAGTGCCGGTGACACGGGTGACCTTGCGCTGCTTGGACATGCCGGCGAGACCATGGGTCAATTGCTTGACGACCTTGTCTTTGTAAGCGCGCAGCTTGTCCAGATCGATCTTCGGCTCGCCAAAGCTAACGCCGAAATCCGCCGAATGCGCGGCCTCGTCGATGACCTTGGCCGCGTGCAGCAAGGCCTTGGACGGAATGCAGCCGACGTTGAGGCAGACGCCGCCGAGTTCGGCAAAGCGTTCGATCAACACGACATTCTGATCGAGATCGGCTGCGCGAAACGCAGCCGTATATCCGCCGGGGCCTGAGCCGAGCACGACAACCTGGCACGTATAGTCGGCCGTGCGGCCTGAATCCTTCGCTGCCGCCGCGCTTGCCGCGGGGTGTTCATTCCCTCGCCCACCGGGAGAGGGTTGGGGTGAGGGGAGGTCGGAGCGCGCTGCCGGCGCTGCGACAGCAGCAACCGGCGCGGGTACAACCACCGCCGCACTCGCCGCCAATTCCAGAATCGCCACCAACATGCCTTCCGACAGTTTGTCGCCCAGCTTGACGCGCAATTCCTTGATCACGCCCGCCTGTGGCGAAGGCACTTCCATCGTCGCCTTGTCGGATTCCAGCGAGATCAGACCTTGATCCTTCTTCACCGCCTCGCCGGCTTTGACCAGCAGTTCGATGACAGGAATATCTTTGGATCCGCCGAGATCCGGCACCTTTACTTCTATCGTATTGCTCATCGCATTCTCCGGCGCTATGGCGTCTTCTTCGTAGGGCGGGTGAAACGCAGCGCAACCCACCGTTGTGTAACCGTCGAGAACGGTGGGTTGCACCCACCCTGCGCGACCTCAGAGTAACAAGCGCCGGATATCGCCCAGCGTCTGTGCCAGATACGCGGCGAAACGCGCCGCCTCGGCACCATCGATGACGCGATGGTCGTAGCTCAGCGACAGCGGCAGAATCAAGCGCGGGGTGAATTCCTTGCCGTTCCATACCGGCTTGGTTGCCGACTTGGAAACACCCAGGATCGCGACTTCGGGCGCATTGATGATCGGCGTGAAGCCGGTGCCACCGATGCCGCCAAGCGAGCTGATCGAGAAACAGCCGCCCGACATATCCGCCGGTCCGAGTTTCTTGTCGCGGGCCTTGGCCGACATCTCGCCAAGCTCGCGCGCCAGATCGACCAGGCCTTTCTTGTCGCAGTCGCGGATCACCGGCACCACCAGGCCATCGGGCGTGTCGACGGCGATGCCGATGTTGAAATATTTCTTCAACACCAGATTTTCGCCGCCGGCATCGAGCGAGGCATTGAAGCTCGGAAACTTGCGCAACGCGGCGACAGCGGCCTTGATCAGGAACACCAGCGGGGTGATCTTGAGATCCTTGTTCTCTTCGCCGAGCTTCTTGCGGAACGCCTCCATCTCGGTGACATCGGCATCGTCGTTCTGCGTGACGTGCGGGATCATCGCCCAATTGCGCGCCAGATTGGCACCGGAAATCTTCTTGATGCGCGACAGCGGTTTGCTCTCGATCTCACCGAATTTGCTGAAATCCACCTGCGGCCACGGCAGCAGTTTCAGGCCGCCTTCGCCAGCACCTGCGCTAGGCGCAGCGCCGGCACCACTGCCCGCGAGCGAGCGCTTGACGAAATTCTGCACGTCTTCCTTGGTCAGCCGGTTCTTGCGACCGCTGCCCTGGGCGATGCGCGCCAGATCCACACCGAGTTCGCGCGCAAACAGACGCACTGCGGGACTCGCATGCGGCGGGGCCGCTCCCGACTCAGCGGGTGCTGACACCGGCGGTTTGGCGACAAAGGCTTCGGCATCCGGACGCGGCGCGCTGGCTGCTGCGGACGCTGTCACCGCAGGCGCGGGCACGGCCTTCGCGGGAACCGGAGCCTGGGCCGGCACTGGAGCAGCCCCCGGCGCACTGGCGGCGGCGCCGTCCGTATCCAGTGTTACCACCAGACTGCCTTCGGAAACGGTATCGCCCAACTTCACCAGCAGGGACTTGATCACTCCTGCGACCGGCGCCGGCACTTCCATCGTCGCCTTGTCCGACTCCAGGGAGACCAGACCCTGATCCTTCTTGACCATGTCGCCAGGCTTGACCAGCAGCTCGATCACCGGGATGTTCTGATAATTGCCGATGTCGGGCACTTTCACTTCGATGGTCGTTGCCATGGAACGCTCTCGTCTTCTCTGGAAGGCGAAGATTATATTGATCCGGCCGGACGATGTTCGATCGCACCAAAACTGCCGCCAATGAATACGTTTGGCACGGCGTCTGTAGAGGGGCGGAGTTGTAGGGCAGACGTGTCGCCTGCCTTCTCACAGGCCGCGGGGTCGTTGAGAAGACGGGCGGCACGCCTACCCTACAAGACCCCGCGCCATTCGACCCGGCCTGCGGACACTGTCTCGATGTATCCAGATTAGGCTTTACACTCGCCGTATGCCCGCTTCCGTCAAACCCACCCCAGCCACGTTGCTACCCCATCCGATCCTGTCGGAACTGATGCAGATCAGCACCGAAGATCTGGACGTGCGCCCGATGATGGGGCGCATCACCGCAGCGCTTGCGCGGCATTTCGGATGGGAATTCGTCGCCCTGGTTTCGGTCGATCACAAGACGCGTCAGTTTGTCTGCGAGGCCCTGCACACGGATTTACCAACCGATATCTACGTCGGTTACGCGCGCGAACTGGGTAGTGGTGTCGTCGGCGAGGTGGCGCTGACTGCGAAGTCCGTGCTGGTCAGCGACGCATCGAACCATCCCAATTTCGTGCATACGCTCAAGGACGGGCAATCCGAGCTCTGCGTTCCCGTACTGCATCGCGGCGAGGTGCTCGCGGTGCTGAATCTGGAAAGTCGCAGCCGCGAGGCCTTCGATGGCCAGGTCGCCCTGCTCGAGGTCATCGCCGGTCATATCGCTGGCGCCATCGCTGCAGCGCGCCGGGTCGAGGAGCTACGACGCCAAAGCACCCTGTTGAATCTGGTGGCTGATTTTTCGCGCACTGCGCTGGAGGCCGAGAATCTTGATGCCCTGCTCAGTCATGTGCTCGAATTTCTGGGCAAACGCTTCAAGGCTTTGGAGGCGACGGTACTGCTGGAAAGCGACCTACGCGACCACCTGGAGGTGATGGCACACCGCGGCGCGTCGCCACATATCAGCTACCGTGGCAAGCAATGGCCGGTATCCGAAGGGCTGGTGGGGCTGTGTTATCGCAGTGGCGATGCGGTCTTTGTTCCGGATGTTCGTCTGCGCGCCGACTACGCTGTGGTCAACCGCGATGTGGTCGCCGAAATGGCGGTGCCTATCCGCATCCGCGGCCGTGTATTCGGGGTATTGAATCTCGAAGCGGCCGATGCCGCGGTGTTCGCCGAACACGAGCGTCTGATTTTCACCACCATCGCCGATCAGGTTGCCGGCGCCATCCACCTGTTCGCAATGAATCGCCGCCTGCAGCAGAGCCAGCTGCAGGCCGAGCGCCGCGGCGAAGAGCTCACCACCACACGCGAGCACCTGCGCCGTGCTGTGGTAAAGCTGGATCGGCGGGCGCTGCGCGAGCAGCACGCCGGCGTGCTGACCGAAGTCGCATTCGCGCGCCAGATCACCGCCGACCTGCGCGCCGTGGCACGCGGTGGTCGCGCGCTGATGCTGGCTGCGATCAATGTCGCCGAAGCCATCAGCGATGAGGCTTGGCGCATGCTGATCACCCACTTTGCGCTGCAGTTACCGGACGCGCGCATGTGCCGCGACAGCACGCGCCTGTGGATAGGCATGCTGCTTCCGCCAGAGCCGGACGAATCTGCCAGCGCCACCCGCCTCAGCGAAATACTGAAGTCGGCGCCTGGGCCCGCGGCGCTGGCCGATCTGATGTGGCTGCGTCCTGGGAATACCGGCAAGGTTACGGAATTGATGCAGCAGGTGCCGTTGCGGCGTGGTGATACCGGAGCAGTGCACGTCGCGAACGTGCGCGCCCGCGAATACCTGCCTGCCGCGGTGGGCGCGTCGCGACGTCGAAACGGCAAGTAGATGAAAAAGCCAGCGCCACGACCCTGCGAGGTTCGTTGCGTATCCAACTACGGCTAAACTTCGGACTAAAATCTAGGGAGCAAACTATGCAGCAGCGCTGGGTAAAACTTCCCAACGGAAATGTCATCGACGCCAACCGCATCATGACCATCGGCAAACCCGAGTCGTATCCGAAGATGGACGAGGAAGGTAACGATGCCATCGAGTGGGCGGTGATGCTGGGTACTTCGCTGACCCGCGACAGTCAAATCCCGGTGACCGGTACGAAGGACGAAATCGCGGCGCTGATCGGCAAGCTGATCGGCATAACGCCGTAACACCGACACGCAACATGCGTTTCGCCGCCACTGCGGTTTCCGCAGGTGCGGGCAGGAGTTGAAACAGGCAGTGCTTGCAACCCGTCGCTACAGGAGGGCACTGCATCAGTTTGAAATTGGCGCCGGTTCCTGTGGAGTGCGGCAGTTCGCTGCCGCTGTTCTTTGTCACACATGCGGCACGGCTGGCAGCCGGAACAGCGGCAGCAAGCTGCCGCACTCCACACGCTGATTGACGTGCAATAGCGCAAGTGAAGCGAATACAGGAATAACCATGGCCGGGGGAGAACAGACGTCGCGCGTATCTGACGGCACCGCATCGGTGTGGCGGCGCTTTGCCTGGACCTGGGCCGGGCTGTCACTGGCGCTGCTTTGGCTGATCCTGGTGCTCGGACCCTTTCGCACGCACAGCCATGAACCCCTGCTGTCATCAATGGGGCGCGTTCCCATCCTGGTGGTCGCGGCCTGGCTGGCATTGCGTCGATCGAGGGCATCGCAGGGACGAACGCGCTGGTCGCTGGTGTTAATTGCCAGTGCCCTGTTGTCGATCTCGGTGGGCGAGCTGCTATGGACGCAACAATTCTGGAGCACGTCGATTCGACCGGGACTGGGCGTCTGGGACGCCTTTTACCTGGGGTATTTCGTCCTGGTACTGGGTGGTCTGCTGTTGTTGCCGCGGGTGTTTTCGTCGGGCAGCGATCTCGCCAAGTTTATGCTCGACGCTACCATCGTCGTGATCGGCGGCGGCATGTTCATCTGGCAGTTCGGTCTCGCGCCTCTGGTGCAATCCTATGGGATCACGACAGCGCTCAGCACCTGGACCGATATTGCCTATCCGCTCGGCGACCTGCTCACTCTGGTCGGTGTCGCCACAGTGTTGCTGCGACTGCCCGAAGGCGCCGCAAGACGAAGTTATCTGCTGCTGTCGCTGGCCTTGCTGTCCAGCCTGTGTGGAGACCTGATCTGGGCCTTGTTCAATCACCATGGGCCGGCACCGGCATGGAAAGACCTGCTGTCGCGTATGTTCTGGTTCGCACAGTCAATATTTTTCCTGGCCGCTGCGGAATCCACCCTGGCCGCTGGCGCGCCGGTTCGAGCACGCGCGCTGCCACGCACCACGCTCGCCGCATTGCCCTATATCGCCCTGGTTGCCGGATATGGCCTCGTCGCCTGGATGGCCGCCACGGACCGCTTCGCCTCATTGCGCTCATTGCTGGTCTGGGCCAGCGCACTGACGGTGGCGGTGGTGCTGCGGCAGGCCATCGCCAGTCGCGAGAATGCCTATCTGCTGC
>JANMUE010000137.1:0-1967 GCA_031391205.1 Lysobacterales bacterium
AGAGGAGTGTACAGGCCAGCCATTGAGCCGCGAAATATCGATCGTTCCGGGACGCCGACGCAATCCTGCGATGCGGAAGGCAATATGAGTGAGTGCGCTATGCGAGTGCTCGCTCAGTCCTGCGTGGTCAGAGAACCTGGCATGTACAGACGCTCTTTGTTTGGGAACCGGGAGATCTGTGGGTTGGCCACCATGAGGTGGTCCGTGTTGGGAAGGCAGCAATGCCGAAGCCAATGATGCACGACCTGCAGAAGTCAGACCGCTGCATAGTAGCGATGAAGTCGGCGAACAAATCCGAAGGATCGGATGCGGAGTCGGTGGAGCGAAGGCGGCGGGCCGAGGGGAACGAGCTTAAGCCCTGCACGCACCGGACACAGCGCCGGACCCGCGTGTCACCGGGACTTGAGCGCGTACGAGAACGAGCGAAGGCTCAGAAGAAGGAACGGTTCACTGCCTTACTGCATCACGTGGATGTTGATCGACTGAGGGAAGCCTACTTCGCACTCAAACGCGAAGCCGCCCCCGGTGTCGATGGCATGACGTGGCAGCAGTATGGTGAGGGCTTGGAAGCAAAGCTTCAGGACTTGCATGGGCGCATTCATCGTGGCGCATATCGTGCGTTGCCTTCGCGGCGGCAGTACATCCCAAAAGCAGATGGACGCCTGCGTCCACTGGGGATTGCGTCGTTGGAAGACAAGCTGGCACAGCGCGCACTAGGGGCGGTGCTCAATGCGATCTACGAGGCGGACTTTCGAGGCCTCTCTTACGGGTTTCGCCCGGGGCGCAGCCAGCATGATGCGCTGGATGCGTTGGCAGCCGGGATTACCCGCACGAAGGTGAACTGGATAGTGGACGCCGATATTGCCAGTTTCTTTGATTCGGTCAGTCATGAGTGGCTGATGCGATTCCTGGCGCATCGTATCGGTGATGAGCGCGTGATTCGTCTGATTCGCAAATGGTTGAATGCGGGCGTGATCGATGCGGGTGAGCTGACGGTGAGTGAGCAAGGCACGCCACAAGGCGCAGTCATCTCGCCGCTGTTAGCGAACGTGTATCTACACTACGTCTTTGATCTGTGGGCTGAGCGCTGGCGCAAGCGCCATGCACAAGGCTCAATGATCATGGTGCGCTACGCGGATGACATCGTCTGTGGGTTTGAGCGTGAGCAGGATGCCAAACGGTTCATGGCCGAGTTGCGCGAGCGGTTTGAGCGGTTTTCACTCAGGTTGCATGCGGATAAGACCCGCTTGATTGAATTCGGCCGCTTTGCGGCGGATCGTCGTCAACGGCGGGGACAGGGTAAGCCCGAGACGTTCAACTTTCTGGGGTTTACCCATATCTGCGGTTGTGCTCGCTCGGGTGCATTTCAATTGAAACGCAAGACCCGACGCGATCGGATGCAAGCGAAGCTTCGGAGTATCAACGTCGCCCTGCGTCAACGGATGCATGACGACTTGGCGAGTCAAGGCGAATGGCTGTCGCGTGTGTATCGAGGCTTTTGTGCCTACCACGCGGTGCCCACGAACCAAGATCGCCTCGGAGTGTTTCATCATGAGTTGCTCATGCGCTGGTGGCGCGTTCTGAAGCGCCGCAGTCAGCGTGATTACACCCGCTGGGCTTCCATGGCCCGACTGGCCAAGCGCTGGCTACCCTCGCCACGCCTTCTGCATCCCTGGCCGGATGATCGCTTTCTCGTCAATCACCCAAGGTGGGAGCCGAGTGCGCTAATTGCGCCCGCTCGGTTCTGTGCGGGGGGTGCATAGCAATGTGCATTCCTACCGCGATTATTTCTGGGTCATTGACCCAGAAATACGCTGCTGTGCTTGCACGACTGCGAGGTAACCTGCGCCAGGATCACTCATAACCCTGTTGGAGCAAGGATGCGCAAACCTCGACTGCATGTGCCCGGTGCCTTTTATCACGTCACGCTGCGAGGCAACCATCGCCAGGATATTTTCTTCTGGCCC
>JANMUE010000145.1:0-2918 GCA_031391205.1 Lysobacterales bacterium
AAACGCATTGCGACCGGCGTCGGGAAGATTGACGCCGTCTGTCCGCCTCGAATTGCGCCGTTGCATGCCCTTGGCAATACTGCAAAAAATAGGTTTGCCCACAAATAGAACCAGAGCCGCCATGCCCACAACCTGTCCCAAATGCCGCCACACCAGACAAGCGAACGAAACCGCACCGGAATGGCAGTGCCCCGCGTGCGGAGTGGCATACGCCAAAGTCACGGAAGCGAACCGGCCGCTGGATCGACCGGCAGAGCGATACAGCCCGGCAATCGACTCGGAGAATCAGGCGATTTCCTGGGGCAAACTGTTTCTGTTTGTGCTATTTGTCGCGATCGTCGGCATCAGCCTGCAGGCTGGCCGCAACAAGGCAGGTCGCATGCCAGACGGCCCATCGCAATCAGTTGGCAACACATCAGCGACCGATATCACGCGGCTTGCCAGTACCGTCGGTCCCGGCGACGTGGTGATGTATACGACCACCGAATGCGGGTACTGCACGCAGGCCAAAGGCTGGCTGGTGCGCTATGGCTTTCAGTTCACCGAATGCAATATGAGCAACGAGTATCGCTGCGATACCGAATTCAGAAACCACGGTGGCAATGGCACGCCGTTCTTGGTAATTACTCGCGGCAGCAAGATTTTTCGCATGAAGAACGGCTTTAACTCAGACGAATTTCTGGCGCTGCTGGCGACGTAGCGTAGCGAAAGTTCGAGCGCACAACTACTTCAGGGTGCTTGGTCGCAGTTCCGCAGAACGCAACAATGAAACTCCTTATCTGGCGCGGCTTTTCAGGCATTTGCGCCTTGGAAGACGCACCAGCACTTGAGTTTGTCCACGCGAAACGATTCCATGACCGATGGCCGGCCGACGAAACTGGTAGCATTAAACCTTCTCTCTCATATGCACGAAGGGGACCGACAACATGAAAAAATTGTTGCTAGTGCTTCTATTGCTTGGCTCCACATCTTTGGCGGCACAGGAAGACGCGCCGTCTGTCAAAGATCATCCGGGCATTCCGCGCTGGCCCGGCACCGTGATCGCCAGTGGCACCAGCAACGATTTTGGCGCGCATGAATTCGACATCGGTGGTGGTAACTCAAAGCGCGTCGAGGGCAAGTATTGGGAGATCAGCTACGCGCTCAAGGAAGGTGCCACGGTGCCGGGGCCGCTGGAAGTGGCGCGCAACTATGGCAATCAGTTCAAGAAACGTGGCGGCGCGGTGCTGATGGAGCAGGTCAGCAGCGGCGGCGGCGAGGCCACGATGAGAATGCCCTCTGGCAACGGCGATACTTGGTTGTATCTTGTCATCAACAACGGCGGCGAGCAGTTGCTATTCACCATCGTTACTGAAGCGCCCATGGAGCAGAAGATCGAAGTAACTGCCGATGAGATGGGCAGCGCCCTGGCGGCGTCCGGCCGCATCGCGCTCTATGGCATCCTGTTCGATACGGGCAAAGATGCGATCAAGCGCGAATCCGAAAGCGCGCTGACAGAAATCGCCAAACTGCTTACGTTAAATCCCGCGCTCAAATTGCGCATTGAGGGGCATACCGACAATGTGGGCAAAGCCGCGGACAACCTGGCGCTTTCAAAGAAGCGCGCAGAAGCGGTCAAACGCTGGCTGGTCGCAAAATCCATCGCTGAAGGTCGAATGGAAGCTGCCGGCTTGGGCGACACCAAATCGGTCGCCGCCAACGTTACCGAAGAAGGTCGAGCGAAGAATCGCCGCGTTGAGTTGGTGAAAATCGAGCCGGTGAAAAAGTAACGAACGACGCACCGAAAAAAACGCTGAACCGGACAAAAGGCACACGCTCGAGCTTGGCGATCAATGTAAGAAAGTTCGCCATTACCTGGGTATCTGGGACGAATAATGCTCGTCAGGTATTCATGAACCCCACATTGGACGTCGCGAAATTGCCGATGTTCGGCAGCACCAGGCTCATGTCGCTATTGGCGACGCCGAACCATCGCGCCAACGTTGCTGCGAACTGATCGACGGAAGTGGTGGGAAGCAAACGCCCGGATCCCACTTCATCATTGTTGTTAAGCCCCATGATCGGGAAGGTGCCGTAATAGTTCTGGCCCCTGACCGCGCCACCGACCACAAAGTGATGCGATCCCCAGCCATGGTCAGAGCCATCGCCATTGCTAGTGAGGGTGCGCCCGAAATCCGATCCCGTAAATGCCGTCACCTGGTCGGCAATGCCCATGGCGACAGTGGTGTTATAGAAATACGAGAGCGCATTGCCGATCTGGGTGTGCAATCCAGGCTGGGTATCGAGCTGGTTGTCATGAGTATCGAATCCGCCCAGCGAAACAAAGAACACCTGCCGCTTCGCACCGAGCTGATTGCGCGAGGCGATCATGCGCGCAACCACCCGCAATTGCGCACCGACGCTGCTGTTGGCCAATTCGGTGGGCAATGGAAAATCGGGGGCGGTCGCGAGTGCCGCGGAGAGTGTGGCGTTGGCGTCGATCGATCGGCGCGCGGTGTCTGCCAGATCCTGCGTAAAGACATTGCCGCCGCCACTGGTGATCAGGGTGCTCAGCGTGCCGCTGGCTGAGCTCGAACCGAACAAGCTGCCGCTGATTCCGGTGATAGCGGTGGAGCCCGACGTGCTGAGTTGATACGACACCGTCGCCTGCCCGGCCAGAAATACAGCACTGCCGCTGATGGAGTTGCAGGTAAAGATGGTGTTGGCATTCTGCGACGCCGTCAAATCGCCGATGCGGCCACCCCATCCCACCTTGGCGCCTTCGGGCGCACTGGCTTGCCAAACCGATTGCTGATCGTTGTGCGAAAAAAGTTTAGGCTCCACAAGCCGTAGAAACGGGATTCGTCTCCTTCGAGAACCCCGACCAAACTGCTCGAAACTTTCGTGGCCAATTGGAGGCGGCAGGCATCAACCGCAAC
>JANMUE010000251.1:0-2543 GCA_031391205.1 Lysobacterales bacterium
GCTGATACCGCGCCGCTGGAGCCGATGATCGGCACGCTCAACGTCGAGTAGATGCCGGCCCCGACCAGATTGGCCAGTGCGCCGCAGATCAGAAACAGCGCCAGGAATCGCAGTGACCCGAGCAAGCGTTCCGATGCGAACCCGAAAATCAATACGAAAATCATGTTGCCGATCAGATGCGGCCAATCGGCATGCAGAAACAGCCCGGTGAAGAGGCGCCGAGTTTCAACCAGCCAGGCACTGCCATCGGCGTGGATCGAAGCCATCAGCCGCACTGGAACGGTCCCGAGTTCGGAAGCCAGAGCGCGGCCCGGATCGGCACCGCTGACTTCGATGATGGACAGCACCAGGCACAACAGCACAATACCGATCGTCGCCCAGGGGGCATGTGGGCGGCGCCGGGTATCGACGCGCACGAACATGTCTCAACTCCCCAGCCGTGGCAACAGAAAGCGGACGTCCTTGTATTCGATGATCACACCGTCGGGCACGATTTCGCGCGCCCAGAGCTGGTTGCCCATGACACCGTTTTCGTTGAGGCGCTGCCCGTCGATGATGACGAAACGGCGCGCGACATCACGGTTATAGACATGCATGCTCATCTTCAACGCGGGTAGACCCTGGCGCTGGTTCAGCGTCAGATCATAGATGCTGAATACGCCATAGCTGGTCGTCGGTGCGCTGGCTACCGGTGGCGCAGCTTCCATCGGTGGCGACGATGTTGCTGCAGGCGCTGCGCCGATGGCGGCAGGATCAGGCTGCGGCGCGGGCGGCGTCGAGGTGGCCGATGGCATTGCGACCTGCTCGGCGCTGTCCGGTTCGGGCAATGGCGGCGGCAAAACCGACTCGGCGGTGATGATGGGTGTTTCCGTCGTCGGTCCTCGTTCGGACAGCAGCGAAGGGCTGGGAACGAACAACTCACCATTGCGAATACGCTGCTGATTTTCCGGAGAGATGCCCTTCATCGCATCCAGATCGTCCATGCTCTGCGGCAAGGGCAGGGGTTCGGGCATGGGTTGGGTGGGTGCCGCCGCTACTGCCAAAGGTGTCGACGGCTGCGGCCCGAATACTTCGTCAACCGGGCGCTGAGGCATGGGCGCAGGCGCTGTCACGGCCACTGGGGCCGGCTCCGGCGCCTTCAGATCCAGCAGTGGAATCGATGGTTTCTGCGCTCGGCCCGCCGCCAAACCTTCGCTTTCTGGCGGCGCCTGTCCATCCAGCAGGTCCCGATTGCTCCAAACGGCTGCGGCTGCGATGGCAATCGCCGGAACCAGCAGCCACCAGCCGCGCGACGAACGCGACTTCGGCTTCCAGACTGGCAACGTGCTGAGACTGGGTGTCTCGCCCAGTCGCCGTTCGGCTTCGGATTTCTTGAGTGCTTCGAGGATCAGTGACATGGCGGTATTGTCCGTGTTCGGTGACTCGGGCGATAGCCTTGCTTCGTCGCGGTGCTTCGTAATGCACGCTTGCGCACGCCCGCGTTGCGGTAGTCCCTGGCGAGGTTCATTGCACCCATAGCCACCATCCCGCCAGCAGCGCACTTATGCCGATAGCCGCCGCCAGTCCCAGGATACGTCGCAGCGAGGCGCCAGGCAGCGACGCACCCAGCACTTCGTTGGCAGCACGACGCAATGGGCCGAGGCCGACTACGGGGCATTCCGCGACATACCCGGCCACCAGCGCACGATCGGCAATCACATTGATCAGGCGCGGCACTCCGCCCGAACGCCAATGCAGGTAGCGCAGCGCCAGAAGGGAGAACAACGGCCGCACCGCGCCGGCCACCGCCAGCCGGTGTCGCACATAGGCCTGGGTTTCTTCGACATTCAATGGCGTCAGGTGGTAACGCGCTGTGACACGCTGTGCCAGCTGGCGCAACTCCGGCCGCGCCAGCTGCTCGCGCAGCTCCGGCTGCCCGAGCAAAAGGATTTGCAGCAACTTCTGGGTAGCGGTCTCGAGATTGGTCAACAGGCGAATCTGTTCCAGCGCTTCCACCGAAAGGTTCTGCGCCTCGTCGATGATCAGCACCACGCGCAGGCCTTCGGCGTAGGCTTTAAGCAGGTATTGATGGATGGCATCAATGAGCAGCTTGTTGGAGAGGCGCTTGCTCTTGAGGGTAATGTGCAGCTCTTCGGTGATCGTTTCCAGGAGCTGCATCGGTGATTGGCGCGGATGCAGCACCATGGCGATGCGGGTGTTTTCCGGCACCTGTTCCAGCAGCAGACGACTGATCGTGGTCTTGCCGGTGCCGACTTCGCCAGTCAGCTGCACAAATCCGCCACTGCCGCCCTGACCGATGCCATAGAGCAGATGCGCCAGCGCATCGCGATGCCGCTCGGACAGGAACACGAAACGCGGATCCGGCGTGATCGAGAACGGCGATTCTTTCAATCCATAGAACGCGAGATACATTCGCCGCTGAACTCCGTTGTTGCAGGCTGGCGGGAGCGTAGGCTGGCGGAGAGCGCAGCGATCCCCACCAGACCCGCGTGCTTGCTGGGGGTCGCTGCGCTCACCGCCAGCCAACGGGTCGCCAGACCAAC
>JANMUE010000029.1:0-1058 GCA_031391205.1 Lysobacterales bacterium
GCGACTGCGTAGTAAGTCGCGCTCACCGAGTAAGGCTGCGATCTCCACACCGAGTGCGCCCAGATTCAACTCGCGCGCTGTCAGCAGCATGTGCGCCAGGCGCGGATGCGTTGCCAATTGCGCCATGGCGCGGCCATGTGCAGTGATCTTGCCCTCCTTGCCCAGTCCCTCCTTGCTCAGGGCGCCCAGCAAATGCAGCAATTCGCGCGCCTGCGCAAAGCTGGATGAGGGCGGCGCATCCAGCCAGCGCAGGGCAGTGGCCTCATGCACGCCCCAAGCGGCCAACTCCAAGGTTAACGGCAACAGATCGCTTTCGAGAATTTCTGCCGGTGTTTGCGGGGCCAGCGAATCGTGTTCCGATTCCAGCCACAGGCGATAACACACACCGGCTTGCGTGCGCCCGGCGCGACCGCGCCGTTGATCGGCCGAGGCGCGCGAGATGCGCAGCAATTCCAAGCTGTTCATACCGGTGACCGGATCGAAACGTGCGCGTCGCTCCATGCCGCTATCCACCACAATGCACACGCCGTCGATGGTCAACGACGTCTCGGCAATGTTGGTGGCCAGTACGATTTTGCGTGTACCAGCCACGCTGGGTTGAATGGCGCGATCTTGTTCGGCTGGGGAGAGTTCGCCGAACAACGGCAGAATGGCAACGTGCTTAGGCAGTTGCGATTCGATCAATAGACTTTGCGTGCGACGAATCTCGCCTTGCCCGGGTAGAAACACCAGCATGTCGCCATCGTCTGATTCCAGTGCCCGCAGCACCGTGCTGGCCACTTCGCGTGCGATGTCCTGGTCCTGCCAGAGTTTGCGATTGATGCTGGCGGCGCTGCGGTAATGCGTGGTGACCAGAAAGGCTAGCCCGGCAGAAGTCACTATCGGCGCATCGCCTAGCAAGTGCGCGACGGCGGCGCCATCCAAGGTGGCGGACATCACCAGCAATTTCAAGTCGTCGCGCAGTGTGCTTTGCACATCCAGGCACAGCGCCAGTCCTAAGTCGCCTTGCAGACTGCGTTCGTGAAATTCATCGAAGATCACAATGCCGATCTCTTCCA
>JANMUE010000320.1:0-1049 GCA_031391205.1 Lysobacterales bacterium
CTTGGTCACGGGTGTGGTGGAGTTTGGTTTGTTCGTGCAGGTCAAAGGCATGCAGATCGATGGCTTGATACATGTCAGTGGTTTGGGTACGGATTATTTCAGTCGCGACAAATCCGGCTATCGTCTGGTGGGTGAGCGCAGCGGTCGCGTGTTCCGGCTTGGCGATCATCTCAAAGTACGCCTGGTCAATGTGGTGATCGACGAGCGCAAGATTGATTTTGAGTTGGTGGAAGCGCGGGGTGGTTCGGCCATCCAGCAATTTGGTGGCCAGCCAAAAGGCAAACAGTTTGGCCAGAACAAGAACCAGAACCAGAGCCGCAACCCCTTCCGCCGTCGGAGGGATAGATGAGCGAAGCGTCACTGGTAATCGGCCTGCATGCGGTGCGTACGCTGTTGCAGCGGCATGCCGACAAAGTCGGCCAGTTATTGATCGTGCGTGGCCGCGAAGATGCGCGCATGAACGAAGTGCTGAAGCTGGCGCGCGAACATCAGGTGAAGGTTGAGTTTCGTAGTGCGCAGGACCTCGATCAACTGGCTAACGGCGAACGCCACCAGGGTGTGATTGCCAAGCTGGAGAAAGTCGAGAACCTCGGTGAAGGTGCGCTGGATGAGTTGTTGGATCAAGCCGGTGATGCGCCGTTGATCTTGGTGTTGGATGGCGTCACCGATCCGCATAATCTCGGCGCCTGTTTGCGTACGGCCGATGCGGCCGGTGTGCATGCGGTAATCGTGCCGCGCGATCGCGCTGCGGGCTTATCGCCGGTGGTACGCAAGGTGGCGGCCGGCGCGGCTGAAACTGTGCCGTTGATTCAAGTCGTCAATTTGGCGCGCACGCTGCGTTGGTTGAAAGAGCGCGGCTTGTGGATTGTCGGCACGGACGATCAGGCGCAAGCCTCGTTACATACCGCCAAACTTACCGGGCCGTTAGCTGTGGTGATGGGCGCAGAGGGCGACGGCATGCGTCGTTTGACCAAGGAGAGCTGCGACTTGCTGGTCAACATTCCCATGTTGGGTGTGGTCGAGAGTTTGAATGTCTCGGTGGCCACCGG
>JANMUE010000353.1:0-1341 GCA_031391205.1 Lysobacterales bacterium
CGTTATATCCATCTCAACCCGGTCCGCGCCCATATTGTCACTACTCCGGTTGATTACCACTGGTCCAGCCACCATGCCTACCTCGGCATCCGCGCCGAGCCTTGGGTGACCACTGAATTTTCCTTGTCGATGTTTCACGCCGAACGCCACGCTGCCTTGCAGGCCTATCGGCACTTTATCGACAGCGAGCTAAGTCAACCCAGCCCGTCGCCCCTGCAACATCGTAACCCGCATGACCCACGCAGTCGGCAGTGACACCTTTATCGCCACGCTGCTCGGCACCTCATGGCGAGCGGCCAACAATATCGCGCACAGTGCTAAGGGCGGCATAGAAAAGCGGAGCTAATTCTTGAGTCGTGTATTCATAGTTTGCACTAGGGTCTGTTGACAATTGAATGATATTCTTTGGCTGGGACAACGACAGCCAAACTGATGACAAGAAAACTACTGAGTGACAGCCAATGGTCAAAGATAGCAGCGCTGTTGCCTGGCAAGGCATCAGATCGCGGCGTGACGGCAGCAGACAATCGCTGCTTTGTGGAGGCCGTGTTATGGGTCGCTCGCACCGGTTCGCCCTGGCGGGATTTGCCGAGCGAGTTGAGTGACAACTGGAACAGCACGTACATCCGTTTCAACCGCTGGTGCAAAAGCGGCGTCTGGCATCGAGTCATGATGCAGTTAGGGACGGATCGGGATTTGGAGGCGTTGATGATGGATAGCACCGTGGTCAGAGCCCACCAACATGCGGCGGGTGCCCCAAAAAAACGGGGCACCAAGCGCTGGGTCGGTCGCGGGGTGGACTGACTACCAAGATCCATGCTGCCGTGGATGCCTTGGGCAATCCGCTGCGCTGTTTTCTCAGTGGTGGTGAGGTGGCTGACATTAGCCACGCGCAGGCATTGCTGGTGGGTTTCGATGCCACAGCCGTGCTTGCCGATAAGGGATATGACGCGGATGAATTGTTGAATGCGTTGGCGCAACGCGGCATTGAGGCGGTGATTCCACCCAAATCCAACCGTCTCCTGCAACGTGGCTATGATCGTCATCTGTACAAAGACCGCAACTTGGTTGAACGCTTTTTCAATCGACTCAAGCAATTTCGACGCATCGCTACTCGCTATGAAAAACTTGCCCGAAACTTCTTTGCCATGCTCAATCTGGTTTGCACGTTTATTTGGCTGACGTAAATGTCAACAGACCCTAAGGAAGGTCTGATTAATTCCCTTCTGTCATTTCGACCGAAGGGAGAAATCTGGCAAGTGATTGATAGACAACATCCAGACGAAGAAAGATTTCTCACTGCGTTCGAAATGACAGATTAATCAGACTCTCCCAAACGCC
>JANMUE010000377.1:0-3186 GCA_031391205.1 Lysobacterales bacterium
GGCCGGACGCTCTTGGCAAGAAGCGTCCGACCGCAGGTCGGACCCACATCATCGGTGAAGGATTGGAGACGCTTCTGCCGCATGCGATGCTTGGACACCGAATCGTCAGAGATCACCTATGGACCTGATCGTCAGAAACGCCCATCTTCCCGATGGCCGCCGCGGCCTCGATATCGCCGTGCAAGACGGGCGCATCATCGAGGTCGCCGCGCGTATCGCCGCCACCGCCACACGCGAAATCGACGCCAGCGGACGCCTGGTATCACCGCCCTTCGTCGATGCGCACTTTCATATGGATGCGACGCTGTCGCTGGGCCTGCCGCGGCTGAACCAGTCCGGCACTTTGCTCGAAGGCATCGCGCTCTGGGGCGAGCTTAAGCCCGACCTCACCATCGACGCATTGATCGATCGCGCCATGAACTACTGCGACATGGCGGTGGCCCGCGGCCTGCTGGCGATCCGCAGTCACGTCGATATCTGCGATGACCGACTGATGGCGGTCGAGGCGTTGCTGGAAGTGAAACGCCGCGTCAAACCCTATCTCGATCTGCAGCTGGTCGCGTTTCCGCAGGACGGTTTCTATCGCTCGGCGAACGCGCAGGAGAATCTGGTCCGTTCGCTCAATCGCGGCGTCGATGTGGTCGGCGGTATTCCGCATTTCGAGCGCACCATGGCTGAGGGCGCGGCTTCGGTGCGGCACCTTTGCGAAATCGCCGCGGCACGTGGGCTGATGGTGGACATGCACTGCGATGAATCCGACGATCCGCATTCGCGGCATATCGAGACGCTCGCAGCCGAAACGTTGCGCACCGGGCTCGAAGGCCGCGTCGCCGGCTCGCATCTGACCTCCATGCATTCGATGGACAACTATTATGTGTCCAAGCTGCTGCCGCTGATCGCCGAAAGCGGTGTCGCCGCGATCGCCAATCCGCTGATCAATATCACCCTTCAGGGCCGTCACGACACCTATCCCAAACGCCGCGGCATGACCCGCGTGCCCGAATTGATGGCGGCCGGTGTCAACGTCGCCTTCGGCCACGATTGCGTGATGGACCCGTGGTATTCGTTCGGCTCGGGCGACATGTTGGAAGTCGCGCATATGGCCGTGCATGTGGGCCAGATGACCTCCCAGGCGGCAATCCGGCAGTGCTTCGACGCAGTGACGGTGAATCCGGCGAAGATTCTGGGACTGAAGGACTACGGACTGGAGCCCGGCTGCCGCGCGGATATGGTGGTGCTGCAGGCGGCCGACGCGTTCGAGGCGATTCGTCTAAAAGCAAATCGGCTGTTCGTGATCCGCGGTGGTGCGGTGATTGCGGAATCACCGCTGCAGCACAGTGCGCTGCATCTGCCGGGGCGGGAGGAGCGGGTGGATTTCAATCGTTGATTTTGTAGGGTGGGTGCAACCTACCATTATCGAATGGTCGAAAACGGTGGGTTGCACCCACCCTACAAAAGCATCAGATCTTGCGCATCACCAGCGTCGCATTGGTGCCACCGAACCCAAACCCGTTCGACACTGCGACACTGATCGCTTTCTCGCGCGCCACATTCGGCACGTAGTCGAGATCGCAACCCTCACCCGGATTGTCGAGATTGATTGTCGGCGGAATCACGCCGTTGTAGACGGCCAGCGTGGTGAAGATCGCTTCAACGCCACCGGCAGCACCGAGCAGATGTCCGGTCATCGACTTGGTCGAACTGACCATGGTGCGATAGACGTGATCGCCCAGCGCGCGCTTCAATGCCAGTGTTTCAGCGAGATCGCCGAGCGGCGTTGAGGTGCCGTGCGCATTGAGATACTCGACCTGATCGTTGTTGACGCCGGCATCGCGCAACGCGGCCACCAGGCAACGCGCCGGACCTTCGCCGTTCTCACTGGGCGCGGTCATGTGATGCGCATCCGAACTCGCACCAAAACCGGCAAGCTCCGCGTAGATACGTGCGCCACGCGCCTTGGCGTGTTCGTACTCCTCGATCACCAGGATGCCAGCACCATCGCCGAGCACGAAGCCGTCGCGGTCCTTATCCCAGGGGCGACTGGCGCGGGTGGGATCGTCGTTGCGCGTGCTCATTGCTTTCATCGAGCAAAATCCGGCCACCGATGTCGGTGCCGATCCAAACTCGGCACCGCCGGCGATCATCACATCGGCATCGCCGTACTGGATCAGGCGCATCGCCATGCCGACGCTGTGATTTGCCGTGGCGCAGGCGGAGACCGCGGAAAAGTTCGGGCCTTTGATGCCTTTGAGAATGCTCAACTGCCCAGGCAGCATATTGATGATGGTCGATGGCACATAGAACGGCGACACCTTGCGCGGTCCGCCGGTATGCAGTGCGATCGATGTCTGCTCGATGCCGTGGATGCCACCGATACCCGAGCCGACCAGCACGCCGATGCGTTCGGCATTGGCGTCGTTGATTTCCAATCCCGAGTCATCGATCGCCATGAACGAAGCGGCGATGCCGTAATGGATGAAGGTGTCCATCTTGCGCGCGTCCTTCGCATTCACCCAGCGGGTGAAATCGAAGTCGCGCACTTCGCCGGCGATGCGCGTGGCATAGGCATTGGCGTCGAAGCTGGTGATCGGGCCGATGCCGGACCGGCCATTGCGGATGTTGTCCCAGGCGGTACCCAGATCGTTGCCGACAGGCGAGACGATGCCCATGCCGGTGATGACGACGCGACGCTTGCTCATGGCCTGCTTCACTCCGGTGCGCGGCACTCAGTACGGCCGCGGATGTTTCGTGTCTGCAAAACGCAGACTGCGCCACACGGGCGCAGTCTGACGGAAAAGCCTGCAGTATCAGCCCTTGGAATGGGCTTT
The DNA here is from genome assembly GCA_031391205.1 of Lysobacterales bacterium. Lineage (GTDB taxonomy): Bacteria > Pseudomonadota > Gammaproteobacteria > Xanthomonadales > Ahniellaceae > 0-14-3-00-62-12. The sequence goes on from JANMUE010000377.1 coordinate 2,829, forward strand.
GACGTAGTCGATCGCCATCTGCACGTTGGTGATCTTCTCGGCGTCTTCGTCCGGGATCTCGCACTCGAACTCTTCTTCGAGGGCCATCACCAGCTCGACGGTATCAAGCGAATCGGCGCCCAGGTCATCAACGAACGAGGCATTCGCCGTCACTTCGTCTTCCTTCACACCCAGACGCTCCACCACGATTTTCTTGACGCGTTCTTCAATACTGCTCATCTCTTAGCTTCCTCCGGAGGGAAAACCCGGATTGGCTCCGGGGACGTAAAACGGGCGGGCATTGTAGAGCAATCCATCACACTCTGAAACTTTGGGCCGAACAGGCGTTTGACTGGAATGTGGGAGCGGGGGGGGGCGC
>JANMUE010000402.1:0-15821 GCA_031391205.1 Lysobacterales bacterium
CTTCTAGAATGGCGCGATCTGCGGGAAGAGCATCGCGGCTCACGCCGCTCCCACATTCGTCGCACCAACAACCATCAACCGTTCGGCATAACGCGCCATCAGATCGATCTCGATGTTCACCGCCGCGCCTACCGCAGTCGCACCGAAGACCGTCTGCGCCATCGTATGCGGAATCAGATTGACGCTGAAGCTTTCCGCATCGACGCTGTTGACCGTCAGGCTCACACCATCGACCGCTACCGAACCCTTGGCAGCGACAAAACGCGCCAACGCCGGCGGCAGCGAAAAGCGCCAGCGCAACGAACGCGCATCCGCTTCGATGGCCAGCACTTTACCGACGCCATCGACATGGCCGGTAACCAGATGTCCACCCAGACGATCACCCAGACGCAGGGCCTTTTCCAGATTGACCGCCTGGCCTGAATTCCAATCGTCCAGTGTGGTGCAGGCCAGGGTTTCGTTGGAGACGTCGAAGGCGCAGCTCTGCGCATCGATTGCCACCACGGTAAGACAGACGCCGTTGACGGCGATGCTGTCGCCCAGCCTGACATCGGCGAGGGCTAGCGTGTCGCTGGCGATCCACAGCCGCACATCGCCCTGGCGTTTTTCCACAGCGCGCACCCGCCCCATCGCTTCGATCAATCCGGTGAACATTGCTGCTCCTTGGCTGCGGGCCGCAGGCGCAAACACCAGTCCGCACCGAACGATCGCGTGTCCATGAGCTGCCATTCCTGACGTTCGGCCATCTGCGTCGGCGAGGGCAGGTCCAGCAGCTGCCGTGCCGCTGCGCCAAGCAGGCAGGCGTGTTGGTAGATGAGCAGCTCGTCGACCAGGCCGGCATCGACAAAAGCCCCCGACAGGCGCGCTCCGGCCTCGACGTGCACTTCGTTGACGCTACTGCGCGCCAGATCAGCCAGCAGGCCAGCCAAGTCCATGCGCGCTGCATCGTCACCCTGGCGCGCCCAGCCGTCGATGCGCACGATCTCGGCACCGGCGGCACGCAGCAGTTCGCCACGCCCTGCATCGGCCTGCCGGGCGCAGTAGATGCGCAGTGGCGGAGTACTCTGCAGGACGCGGGCACCCGGCGGCGTGCGCAGATCGAAATCCAGCACCACACGTAACGGCGGCTGATGCGGCGCACTCAGACGCACATTCATCTGCGGATCATCCGCCAGCACCGTGCCCACGCCGGTGACGATCGCCGAGGCGCGCGCACGCCAGCGCTGCACATCGGCGCGTGCGGCATCGCCGGTGATCCATTTCGAGCTGCCATCGGCCAGCGCGATGCGTCCGTCCAGACTGGCGGCGATCTTCAGACGCACAAACGGCCGGCCGCGTTCGATGCGGCTGAAGAAACCGATATTGAGTTCGCGCGCTTCGCTGCGCATCAAACCGACATCCACGCTCACGCCCGCTTCGCGCAGTCGCGCCAGCCCACGTCCATCGACCAGATCGAAGGGGTCCTCGCAGGCGACCACGACACGCGCGACGCCGGCGCGCAACAACGCGTCAGCGCAAGGACCGGTGCGGCCATGATGCGCGCAAGGTTCCAGCGTCACATAGGCTGTGGCGCCACGTGCGCCCTCGCCGGCTTCGGCCAGCGCATGCACCTCGGCATGCGGCTCGCCCGCGCGCCGGTGATAGCCACGCCCAACGACGCGCTCGCCGTGCGCAATGACGCAGCCCACACGCGGATTGGGCTGGGTGGTGTAGAGCCCCTGCGCGGCCAGACGCAGCGCCTCGGCCATATGCACGTGGTCGATGGCTTTGAACATCATCATGACGTCGAGCTCGACGATTCCGGTTCGATCACCATCACATCAACGGGCGCGATGCCGAGCGGCACCGTATCGATGACGCGCCAGCCCAGACGCCGATAGAACGCCTGCTGTCCAGCGGTATACAGATGCAGCCGCGGAATACCCAGCGCCCGCGCTTCCTGCACGCAGCGGTCGACCAGCGCGATGCCCAATCCATGCCCGCGATACTGAGGCAACACGATGAGGCTCGCCAGCCACGGCGAATAATCGCGGATACGGTCGTCGTCGTTCTGCAGCAGGCTCACTGAACCGATGAGATCGCCGGCATCATCGAGCATCAGCATCGTGGTCGGAATCGCCTGACGTGATCGATGCGTGCGCAGCTCGGCCAGCGCCTCCGCTTCGCTCCACTGCGGTAGCAGCACACCCCATTCGGCATAGTGCAGCCGCGCCAGTTCCGGCGCCAACCGCATGTGGTCGCAAAGGTACGCGAACATCACTCAAGACGACTTGCGTGAGGCTGGCACGACCGCGGGCGCTTCATCCTGCAGCAGCGACATCTGCTTGCCTTCCAGGGCTGGCAGGTCGCGTTCGAGCTGCTCGACTTCCTCACGGAACGCCTGCACATCTTCAAAGCGCCGATACACCGAGGCAAAACGCACATAGGCGACCTGATCGATGCGCCTAAGCTCGGCCATCACCCAGTCGCCAAGCTTGCGCGAGATCACTTCACGATCACCGACCGACCGCAGTTTGCGCTTGATCGCGTCGATCGCCGAATCGATGGTGTCGCTTCCGGCCGGACGTTTGTGCAGCGCGCGCTCCCGGCTGGAGCGCAGCTTGCGTTCGTCGAAAGATTCGCGGCGACCGTCCTGTTTGACGATGGCCGGCAATTTGAATTCCACCGTCTCAAAGGTGGTGAACCGTTCGCCGCAGTGCTCGCAGGCACGGCGTCGGCGTACCTGGGCGCCATCGTCGGTCAGCCGCGAATCGACGACGCGGGTGTCTTCGTGGTGGCAGAACGGGCAGTGCATCGCAGTGGGCTAGCGTCCGCGCCGGCCGCAGCGGGCTGCTGCGGCGCTTGCCGGCAATGATCGCATGGACCGGGGTGATGTCTCACCACAGTGTGGGAGCGTGATCACACGTAAACCGGAAACCGCTGACACTGCAGCGTGACATTACCGCGCACGCCGGCGATAACAGCGTCGTTCTTGGGATCGTCCAGCACGTCGCAGATCCAGTTGGCGAGCGCAATGCTTTCGGGCTCCTTGTAACCGCGGGTGGTGATGGCCGGTGTGCCCAGGCGCAGACCCGAGGTGATGAAGGGTGAGCGCGGATCGTTGGGCACGGCGTTCTTGTTGACGGTGATATGCGCCTTGCCCAGCGCTTCCTCGGCTTCCTTGCCGGTGACGTCACGGCCGATCAGATCGACCAGGAAAAGATGATTCTTGGTGCCGCCGGAGACGATCCTGTAGCCGCGTTTCGTCATCGCATCAGCCATCGCCTGTGCGTTCAGCACGACCTGGTGCTGGTAAATCTTGAAATCCGGCTGCAGCGCTTCCAGGAACGCCACCGCCTTGGCCGCGATCACATGCATCAGCGGGCCGCCCTGGGTACCGGGAAACACCATTGACTGGAATTTCTTCTCGAGGTCGGGATTGGACTTGGCGAGGATGATGCCACCGCGCGGGCCGCGCAGTGTCTTGTGCGTGGTCGAGGTCACCACATCGGCATGCGGCACCGGATTGGGGTATTCGCCCGCGGCGACCAGGCCGGCCACATGGGCCATATCGACAAAGAAATACGCGCCAATGTCCTTGGCGATGGCGGCGAACTTCGACCAGTCGATGACCTGCGAGTACGCCGAGAATCCGGCGACGATCATCTTGGGTTTATGCTCACGTGCGAGCCGCTCGACTTCCGAATAATCGATCAATCCGGTGGTCGGCTCAATGCCATATTGCACGGCATTGAACAGCTTGCCAGAGAAATTGACCTTGGCACCATGGGTAAGATGCCCGCCATGCGCCAGGCTCATGCCGAGGATGGTGTCGCCCGGTTTGAGCAGCGCCAGATACACCGCGGCATTGGCCTGCGAACCGGAATGCGGCTGCACATTGGCGTAATCGGCACCGAACAATTGCTTGACGCGATCCACCGCCAGGCGCTCTGCGATATCGACGAATTCGCAGCCGCCGTAATAGCGCTTGCCGGCGTAACCCTCGGCGTACTTGTTGGTCAGCACCGATCCCTGTGCCGCCAGGACGCGCGGGCTGGCATAATTCTCGGATGCGATCAGTTCGACATGATCTTCCTGGCGCTGTGCCTCGGCCTGCATGGCGGCGTGCAATTCAGGGTCGAACACACTGATCGGACTGGTCTCTTTGAACGACGTTGTTTTGATCATGGTCGAGTTCCTTGCAGGTCGGGGCAGGCCCGCATGGTAGCGGGCGATCCGCGACCGGCGAAGCTACCTGGCGGCATATCGCGGAATTGCCAGACTGAAGCCGCCGGACCCACCGTTTCTTTCTTATTTCCTTTGGTATAGCCATTGCATGATTTCTCCGATCGCCGCCGAATTCGAACAGGCCCTGCAGCACGGTGATGCAGCCGCAGCGCTGAATCTGGCGCAGCAACGCGTCCAGGCAGAGCCCGGCGACGCCGGCGCCTGGCATTGCCTGGGTCATGCCCTGGACGAGCAGAATCGTAACGACGACGCCGAGGCGGCCTTCCTGCGTGCCCGCAGTCTGGTTCCGGGCATGATCCGCTACCGTTTTTCGATCGCGGGCGCCAGTTTCATGCGCGGCGACTGGCTGCGCTCCACGCGGCATTTTTCCGCCTGTGTCGCTGCCCAGCCGCAGTGGAAAGACGCCTGGACCAATCTCGCCAGGGCACGACTCAAGAGCGGCGATGCTGCGGGCGCTTTCGATGCCGCGAACCGAGCGGTCGATCTTCCGCCCGAAGATGCCGGCAGCCTGAAGCTTCAGGCGATCTGCGCGGAAATGGCCGGGGTATCCGCCGAACAAGTACTCGCGATCCGCGAACGCATCGCCCGTGTCACGCCCAGCGATCCCGAGGCGCATTTTCTGCTGGCGATGGCGTACTGGGCCCAGCGTCGTCATATCGAAACTCATGCCTGTCTGCAGCGCTGCCTGGTACTGCAGCCCGACTATCTGACCGCGCGCTGGGTGGCCGCGCAATTGCCCATGCAATCCCAGTTTCAGAGTGATGCCGAGCGCAGCGCTTACTTGACGCAATGGCGCAGCGGCATTGCGTCCATCGAGGCGATGGACTTCGAATCGCCCGCGATGCAGGCGCATTGCGAGGCGATCATGCAGATGCATACCAACTTCTACCTGGCCTATCTCGGTGGCGGCCTGCGCGTGGAACAACAGCGCTACGGAACGTTGATGCAACGCATTGCTGAACGCGTCTGCGGTGACCTGCAAGTGGCTCCGCTTGCCATCACGCGGGCGCGTCGACGCATCGGTGTGATCTCAGGCTCACTGCAGCGGCACTCGGTCACCAAGCTGTTCATGCCGGCCTTTCTGGGCCTGGACCGGTCGCGTTTCGAGGTGATCGGATTCTGCCCGAGCACCCAACGCGACGACTGGACGGATCGTTTCGAACGCGAGCTCGACGGATTTGTGCACGGCTCGGCCACGCCCCGACTATGGGCGCAGCGCATCGCCCAGGCCGACCTCGACGTGCTGGTCTATCTGGATATTGGTATGCACGGGCTTGCCAGCAGTCTCGCAGCGTTGCGTCTGGCGCCGGTGCAGGCGGTGCTGTGGGGGCATCCGTTCACCACCGGACTGCAGCATATGGACTGGTTCATCAGCTCGGCCGCGATGGAGCCCGCCGACGGTGCCGGGCATTACACGGAAAAAGTCCTGGCATTGCCCGGTATCGGCTGCGTCTTCGATCCGCCGGATTTCGCTCCGGACCCACAACTGTTCGCGCAGCTTGCGAATTCGCATGGCCAGGTACGTGCCGCCTGCCTGCAAAATGCCGAAAAGCTTTCACCGCGCCATGACGCGCTGTTTGCGCGTCTGTTGCGCGATGCTCCGATGCTGCAACTGAGTTTTACGCCCGGCCTGATGCCTGCAGGACTATCGGTATTTGAAGCGCGACTGCGACGCGCCTGTTCTGAAGAATGGGTCGATTTCGATAAACGTATCAAGATCCATGGCCGTCTCAGCCAGGCGCAGTTCGCAGCGGTCACGGCCAGCCAGGATTTCATTCTCGACTCGTTCGACTGGTCGGGCGGCGTTACTGCGCTGGAGACCTTCTGGTTGAACAAGCCCATCCTTACCCTGCCCGGCACCCTGATGCGCGGACGCCATACCTACGCCATGCTCAAGCGGATGCAGATCGACGAACTGATCGCCGAGGACGAAGACGATTTTCTGCGCCGTGCCATTCGTCTGGCTACCGATCCAGCATGGCGATCGCAGATCGCCTTCGACATCGCGGCGAACAAGCAATGCCTGTATCGGGACGCCAGCGTGACTGCGGGTTTGTCGGATTGGCTGGGTAGCGTGCAACCGGGTTGACGGAGACGAGCTTGAGACGCCAACTTGAACAGCACATCCGCAATCGCGACTACCGCGCAGCGCTGGAAATCAGCCGAGTCTTGTTTGTCGGTCCCAGGCCCGATGCCGAGATCGCCGCGATGCACGGCCACGTGCTGCAGCAACTGGGCATGCACCGCGAGGCCCGTGCGGCACTGGAGCCAGCGAGTGCGGCGTTGCCGAAGATGCCGTCGATCTGGATCGATCTGGCCGGCGCCTGCATCGCCGAAGCAGACTGGAACGCGGCCGCGCTAGCGGTAAAGCGTTTCCGTGCCCTCGCGCCCACGTCCGGTGCCGGTCCGTTCGCTGACGCAGAAATTCAGCTGGGGCTTGGGCAGTCCGATCGCGCGGAGGCGCTGTTCCGACAAGCGGTCAGCATGCATCCGGGATTCCTCGATCGGCGCCTGCATCTGGCCGGGCAGGCTTTCGATCGGCGTGACTTCGTATTGGCCGACTGGCATTACCGGGGTTGTATCGCGCAGCAATCCGATTCGTTGCGCGCACATCTGGACTTTCTGGCGTCGCTGTTCCACCAGCGCAAATTTCCGCTCGCCGCAGAGCTGGCGAGAAACGCCATCTCGCGCTGGCCTGACAACACCAAGCTGCTGCAGCGATTATCGATCATTCTCGATCTCATCGAATCGGACCCCGCGGAACGCCTGGCGGTGCGCGGCCAATGGCTGCAGCATGCGCCGCAGGCTATCGACGCGCATATCGCCATGGCCAATGCACAGGTCGCGGTCGGCGACCTGGCCGCGGCGCATGCGCACTGGCGCCGCGCTCAGGAAATCGATCCCGCGCATCCCTTGGCGCGCTGGGCCGCGTTGCACTACCCCGAGCGGGCGGTGTTTGGTTCCGATCAGGAAATCGAAGCCTTTCGCCAGCATTGGAGAAACGAACTTCAGTACTTCGAATCCGCTCCGACGCCCGATACCGGCAATTGTCTGCGCATGATCCAGAGTTGCGCCAACTTTCGATTGGTGTACGTCATCGATGAAGTTCTGGAATCGGCACGGCGTTATACCGCCGTGCTCGGCCGATTCTGCGATCAGCTATTCAGTATCGATGCACCTCGCCCACCAACTCGCATTCTGCGCGAACGCAGGCGTATCGGCATTGTCTCCTCGAACTTCGGCTGGCACTCGGTATCGCGGGTCTGGCGCGATCTGATGCTGGGTGTGGAGCGCAACAAGCTGGAGCTGGTGTGCTTCAAACTCGACGATACCGAGGATGCCTCGATTGCCGAATGGCGTCGCTGTTCGGATCACTTTGTCGAGGCGCAGGGCAGTCTGCCCGAATGGCAGCGATGCATTGCCGCAGCGGATCTGGACGTCGTTATTTTTCTGGACCTGGGGCCGGATGCCGTAGCGCAGGCCCTGGCCACGCGTCGTTACGCGCCGGTGCAGTGCACGACCTGGGCATTTCCGGCGACATCGGGGCTGTCGACCATCGACTATTATCTGTCGTCCGAGTTGATGGAACCCGAGCAGTCCATCGCCCAAACCCATTACACCGAAACCCTGATCCGACTGCCGGGACTGGCCTGCTCCTACATTCCCGATGCCCCGCTGATCGAAGCCGCCGCCACAGTACCGGCGAAGCGAAAAAACGCAGGTATCCGCTTCGTATGCGCCCAATCGCATATGAAACTGGTGCCCGCGCACGACGCGCTGTTCGCCCGTGTGCTGGCGCAAACGCCCGGCGCCACGGCCACACTCAGTCATGGTGGAAGCGAGACCGCGAGCGCTGCGCTCAGGGCACGCATCGACCCGGTGCTGATGGCCGCCGGAGTCGAGTCACAGAGGGTCGAGATGCTTGGGCAGCTTCCTTACACGCGGTATTTGAGTCTGCTGGCAGAGGCGGACGTGGTGCTCGACAGCCTGCACTTCTCCGGCTGCCTGACCACGCTCGACGCGCTCAGCCTGAATCTGCCGATCGTCACCCTGCCCGGCACGACGATGCGCTCGCGGCAAACCGCGGCGATGCTGCATCTGCTGGAGCTTTCCGAGTTGATCGCAGTCGATCACGACGACTATGTGCGCATTGCGACACGACTGGCCCAGGACGATCTCTGGCGCGACAGTCTTCGCCAGCACATCGCGGCGCGCAAGCACCGCCTCTACGACGTGACCGAGAGCGTGCGCGGCCTGCAGGTATTCTTGAGCAACGTTCAGCCGCGCTGAACGCAAAAATCTGCCAGCGTTTTCTCGAAGCCTGCGGTGAATCGGCCTGCATCAAACAACGTGGTATCGCGCAAGCGCGCACGCATGCCGGCTCGCAGCTGCGCCAGCTCATCAAGATGTTCAGACCAATGCAGCACGCGAGTTACCCAGTCTTCGGGACCTTGGGCAGTAAACGCTTCCAGGCTGGCAGCGTGGTTGATGCCAACACCCATGCGGGCGAAAAAGCCGCGCCCGGGCAGCGTCATCACCGGCACGCCCTGCCAGAGCGCCTCGAAACTCGTGGTGCCGCCATTGAACGGCATCGGATCGAGCGCGATATCGACGCGCTCGTAGCCGCGCAGGAAAGCCTCGATCGGGCGTATTGGCGGCAGCAGTTCGATACGGCCGCGGGCTATGCCGCGCGTGGCGAACTGCTGCCAGACGCGCTCGCAGGTGGCGATATCGTTCAGACCCAGCGCCCGCAACAGCAGCCGAGCATCGCCGAGCGCGCGTAGAATGCCGGCCCAGGCATCGATCGTGCTGACCGATAGCTTGGCCAGATTGTTGAAGCATCCAAAAGTCAGATGGCCATTGCGTAGCGCTGGCAAGGCGCTCACCTCGGGGGCAGTCGGATGCGGCTGCATACAGAACGCGAAATGCGGCAGCCGCAGGATGCGCTCGTTGTACAGGTCGACGTCGGCATCAGGCACTGTCGCCGCGTCAGCGATATAGCCATCCATCGCACTCAACCCGGTCGAGAACGGATAGCCGAGGTAGCTGCATTGTCTTTGCGCTGCACGCGCGGCGAATAGCGCGAGCTGGTTGTGCGCGGTGTGGCCAGCCAGATCGACCAGCACGTCGAGTTCGTCACGGCGGATCAGATTGAGCAGCTGATCCGGTGCATAACCCACCGCGTCGCGCCAATGCTCGGCGTTGGCGCGCAGATTCCGGGTAACGCCATCGTCTGCGACGCGGGTCGCGTAGGCGAACACTTCGAACGCGCCGCGGTCATGCGCTGCGAAGATCGGCTGCATGAAAAATCCCACCGGATGCTCGCAGAAATCCGCCGAGATATAGCCGATCCGCAGGCGGCGCGAGGTACTTGGCCCCGGCGGTAGATAAGCCGAGGTTTCCGTTACGGGCCCGATGCGCGCGGCGTAGGCACGGTGCTGCTCGGTCTTGGCCTCGATCGTTTGCGCATCGTCGTAGAGACTGGCGAACAAGGCATTGCTGAGATTGATACTCGTTGGCGCCAACGTGAGTGCGCGCTCCAACTGCTGCAGAGCCTCGGCACTGCGGCCCGACGTGTTGTAGGCGTGGCCGAGCGCAGTATGAATGACCGAGGATTCGATCAGCTCCAGCTTCAGCGCACGTTCCGCCTGATCGATCGCCTCCTGCAGATGCCCGGTAGCGACCAGCGCATCGATGAGATTGCCGCAGGCTGACGCATCCTTCGGAGCCAGCGCTACGGCGCGACGCAGTGCATCGATGCCTTCCTTGATACGGCCCATCGAGCGCGCCAGCTGACCATAGTTGGCATGCGCCACCGCGAACTTGGGATCGCGCGCTATGGCCTGGGCAAAGGCCTGCAAGGCGCGCTCGTGATCTCCCGAGCCTTCACGCGCTACCCCCAATGCATTGAACACACGCTCGTCGGCGCTGCTCTGATTTGCTGCGTGCTCGAGCAGCGGCAGGGCGTCGCGCTTGCGGTTGGCGGCGATCAGCAGACGCGCACGTTCGTAGAGATATTCGACTTCATCGGGGAACTGCGCCGTCGCTGCATCCAGCATCTCTACCGCACGCTCGGTCTGCGCCTCCTGCTGCAAAAGACCAATCAGCCCCAGCCGGGCCGCGTGCATATCTCCACGCATATCCAGCGCACGCTGGTAGGCATCCTGCGCGGCAGAAGACTGCTTGTCATCACGCAGCGCATTGCCCAGATTAAGCCAGGCTTCCGCGCGCCGCGGAGCTAGCGCGATGACGCGGTGATGCGCGGCGATCGCTTCAACGTTGCGGCCCAGACTGCGCAGCGCATTGCCGCGATTCATCAGCGCGGTGGCGTTGTCCGGTTCGATCTGCAGAACCTGCGCGTATGCGGCCTCCGCCTCCTCGTGACGAGTCTGTGCCTGCAGCAACCGCGCCAGATTGAACCAGGCCGCCGCCATGCGCGGCTCGATGGCCAGTGCGCGCCGATAGGCCTGTTCCGCTGCGGACGCGCGTTCGGCGGCGCCATAGGCATTGGCGGCGTTGAACCAGATCGGCGCTGCATCCGGCAGCTGAATCAGCGCGCGCTCATACAGATCCAATGCTGCCGGAAGCAGGCCGCGACGTCGCAGACAGGCGGCCAGATTGGCCAGCACCAGGCCGGCAGCAGGAAAACGCAGCAGCAATTCCTGGTACGCCGCGATTGCCTCGTCAAGACGCCCGGCTTGTTGCAGCGACTGAGCAGCCGCCAGGGCTCGTTCGTCCATTGAGTTTCTCAGCACACTTCCGGAGGCAGCGACAAGGTGCGGCGGATTTCGTCGGATACGAAGCCGACCGCACCGCAATTGCGCGCACCGTGGATCACCGCAGTATCGAACAACTCCTCGATGACACCATCAAGACGCAGCTCATGCGCGACGTCGCCGCGTTTTAGATCGATGATCTGCACCGCGCAGCGTGCCGATACACCACGCTCGGCGAGTTTTTCGTCGAGGACCAGATCGCTGAAGGTGCGGTTTTGCCTCTGCTTGGAAATACCCACCACCGCATAGTCGCCGACGAACGACAGGCCGCGCAGGAATCCAGGGCAGAACGCCACCGGCACAAAGTGCCCCGTTGCCAGATCGACGTGTCCGAATTCACCGGTGCCGGCATTCAACAGCCAGAGCTTCCCTTGGTGCCAGCGCGGCGAATGCGGCATCGAAAGACCCGTACACACGATCGCGCCGCTGTGCACCTCGACGACGATGCCGCCATTGCGGCGATGCTCTCGCCAGCCTTCATTGGCGTCGCTGCGCGCGACACAGGTAACGAAGGCCGGCGCGCCATCGCGCATCGCCAGGCCGTTCATATGGCAGCGGTCCTCGGCGGCGTATTTGCTGACGAACGGCGGTCGCCAGATCGGCTGGAAGCTGAAGCGCACATCGGGCCGCGCCAGGCAGGAAAACAATGTGCTGACGAATACCGGCTCGCCCTGGGCATCGACGCCGACATCGTGCACGTCGATATCGCCGGTGGTGTAGGCAAGCTGGGGCACGTAGTAGCGATCCATCGCGCCGTGGCGTTCGTCCGGCTTGAGCGCATTTTCGAAGCGCCAGAGTTGCCAGAGGGTGGCGACCCACAGCGTTTGATCATGCGTCGCGACCCCCATGACCCGCGCCAGATTGCGGTTGAACACCGCCATCTCGCCGCGTTCGTTCAACCCGACGAAGAACAGCTTTCCCGCCTGATAAGTGGTGAACGCGATGCTGGCGTTCTGCTCGGCCAGCCAGGAAACGAAAAGACGTGAGGCCGAAATCTCGACTTTGGGTTCTGTGGACGACACGTGTGATGCTCGATGGAAGCGTTGGGTCATGTTAGCCCGGAATCGCGACTGTTTTGGATGTCGTGACCAAGGCCCATGCCGAGTCAGGCGCACAGAAGGTAGCGCGTTTCAGTGCTTTGCTTCCGATGCGGCCAAGGCCGCCAACCAGTCTTCGGCGAATCCCGGAACGTCGAACAATACCGACGTGTCTCGCTTAGCCAGCAGCGCCTGCCTATGCTGCTGCAGCTCGGGCCGCGACTGGGCAAGGCGCAGCGCAATTGCCACGTAATCATCCGCATTCTCAGCCACCCAATCTGCGCAACCATGCGCGACGAGCAGCGAGGCGCCCTGCCGCGCCACCAGGGAACGCCCGCGCAGTGCGACCACAGGCACACCCATCCACAGCGCATCCAGCGTGGTGACGCAGCCGTTGAACGGAAACGGATCCAGCGCGATATCGGCGTGCGCATAGTCTGCAATTACTTCGTCGTAGCCCGCAAAACCGGCGCATAGAATGCGTGCCCCGACGACGCCGTGATGGGCAAATCGCTTCCGCAGCAATGTCGCAGATCCGGCTTCGTCCAACGAAGCAGAACGCAGCTGAAGTTCCGATCCAGGCACAGACTGCAGAACCCGAGACCAGCACGCGACGGTGGCATCGGTCAGCTTTGAAATGCGATTCAGACTGACAAAACGCAGCGGGCGCTGTCCGTTATTCGGCGACGCCATCGCCACCGCGGCGCCTTCCGGCGCGCGGTACACGAAGCGACTGTGCGGCAGGCGCTGTACGCGCTCGGTATAGCAAGTGTCTTCATTGGCCGGGGTCAATACCGGATCGCTGAAAAAGACATCCATGTTCGGCACGCCGGTGCTGGCGAACCAATCGCCCCAGCTGAGCTGCAGCGGCGCCATGCGCAGTGCAAGCGCACGCAGGCGGTTGCCCGGTGCGTGGCCGCAGAGATCGACCATCACATCCAGCTGATCGGCACGCGCGCGCTGCACAAGATCTGCATCGGAATCGGCATGACAGGCGCGCCAGACATCAGCCGCAGCGCGGAATCGCGGGGTGTCGTCGTCGACATGATCGAAGCCGGCGTAGAGATAGACTTCGATTGCGTGCTGATGCAGTTGCTCGAGCAGCGGCAGTACCAGGCTCGCCATCGGGCCGGCGGCGAAACGCGGCGAATAGAAGCCGATGCGTCGCATCCTGGCGCGCACCCTGGGCAAAGGATCGCTGGCGAAATCGCGGCAGAATTGCACCGCCCAGGACCGTGTCATCCGCGACAACAGCGGTGCATCGGTATCGGCCCGATGGCAGTAGGCGATGAGTTCAGCACTGGCCTGATCGGCGGATTCCGGCGCGCGACGTCTAGCTTCGCCATGGTATTGCAGCGCCAGATCATGCCGACCCAGATCGGCCGCGGCATTGGCGCTCAGCAACCAGGCGTCGGCAGCATCGCCATCCAGCGCGAAGTAGCGTGCCCAGACCTGTTCCGAACCATTGGGCCGCCCACCAATACCTAGTGCACGGGCCAGCGCAAAGCAACAGCGCTGCAAGGCAGTCTGGGTCGCCGGATTCGGGCGCAACGCATGTGCGCGCTCCAGGGCGGTCACGGCAGCATCGAACACAGCCTGCGCTTCCAACGCCAGGCCCAGATTGATCCAGCCCGCATACAGGTCTGGTCTCGCCCTGGTCGCCCGTTCGGCATCGGCCCGCGCCGCTGCACTTTCGCCGCTCGCAAGATGAACTGCCGCCCGATTGGCCAGGATGGCGGCATCGCCAGGGCGTTTCAGCAATGCCTGATGCAGGCTTTCCAGCGCTGCGACGGAATCCGCGCCCTGATGCTGCAACATGCCCAGCATATGCCAGGCGTCGGCATCGCCATCCAGTTCGATGGCGTGCCGATAGGCCGACTCCGCCACGGCGGAATCGCCCGCCTGGTGCGCGGCAAGGCCGCGTTGCAGCCATTCGCGCGCCTCAGTCATCGCCCTGCCCCGTGATAGCGTGAAAGAACGGGTGGCTAGGGTATGTCCTTACCCCCTCCCCGATGTTCGGGGAGGGATGGGGAGGGGTTAGGAAGCACTGTATCGCCCTAACTTTCATGCAACGGGGGCGCACCCCCGTTGCATGAAAGTTAGGACTGGACTTGCCGGGAGCTAGCCCAGACAATTCCCGCCCTTTTCCCGAGTCGACCGAATCCGCCATGCAATACATCTACACCATGATTGGGGTGAGCAAGACCGTGCCGCCCAAGCGCACGATCATCAAGGACATTTCGCTGTCGTTTTTCCCCGGCGCGAAGATCGGTCTGCTTGGCGTAAACGGATCGGGCAAGTCGACGGTGCTGCGCATCATGGCGGGCGTCGACACCGAGTTCAACGGTGAATCGCGGCCGCAGCCGGGCATCAAGATCGGCTATCTGGAACAGGAACCCAAACTGCACCCCGAAAACACCGTGCGCCAGGAAGTCGAACTCGGCCTTGGCGATGTGATGGAAGCCAAGACCAAACTCGACGCCGTCTATGCGGCCTACGCCGAACCCGACGCCGATTTCGATGCGCTGGCGGCGGAGCAGGCACGCCTGGAGGCGGTCATCGCCACCAACGATGGCCATAACCTCGAGCATCAGTTCGAGATCGCCGCCGACGCGCTGCGTCTGCCGGATTGGGACGCGAAGATCGCTACCCTCTCAGGCGGCGAAAAACGTCGTGTGGCGCTGTGCAAACTGCTGCTGTCCAAGCCCGACATGCTGCTGCTCGACGAACCAACCAACCATCTTGACGCCGAATCCGTGGCCTGGCTCGAACAATTCCTCACGCGCTACGCCGGCACCGTGGTCGCGGTGACGCATGACCGCTACTTTCTCGACAACGCCGCCGAATGGATTCTGGAACTCGACCGTGGCCGCGGCATTCCGTGGAAGGGCAACTATTCGTCCTGGCTGGAACAGAAGGATGCACGTCTGGCACAGGAAGAGTCCGGCGAAAAATCGCGTCGTAAAGCACTTCAGCAGGAACTCGACTGGGTGCGGCAGAACGCCAAGGGTCGGCAGTCCAAGAGCAAGGCGCGTATCGCGCGTTTTGAGGAACTCAATTCTGTCGAATACCAGAAGCGCAATGAGACCAACGAAATCTATATCCCGATCGGCGAGCGCCTGGGCGACAACGTCATCGAGTTCAAGAACGTCAGCAAGGGCTTCGGCGGCAATCTGCTGATGGAGAACCTGTCGTTCAAGCTGCCGCCCGGCGCGATTGTCGGTGTGGTCGGCCCGAACGGCGCCGGCAAGTCGACTTTGTTCAAGATGATCATCGGCCAGGAAAAACCCGATGCCGGCGAAGTACTGATTGGCAAGAGCGTCCAGCTCGCCTACGTGGATCAGAGCCGCGATGCGCTCAATCCGGAAAACAACGTCTGGCAGGAAGTTTCAGGCGGCCGCGACATGATCACCGTCGGCAAGTACGAGACGCCGTCGCGCGGCTATATTGGCCGCTTCAACTTCAAGGGTGCCGATCAGCAGAAACTGGTCGGGCAGCTATCCGGCGGTGAACGCGGCCGACTGCATCTGGCCAAGACGCTGACCACCGGCGGCAATGTGCTGCTGCTCGACGAACCCTCGAACGATCTGGATATCGAAACCCTGCGTGCCCTCGAGGAGGCCCTGCTGGAATTCCCCGGCTGCGCGGTGATCATCTCGCATGATCGCTGGTTCCTGGATCGCATCTGCACGCATATCCTCGCCTTCGAAGGCGACTCTCGCGTCGAGTTCTTCGCCGGCAACTACAAGGAATACGATGCCGATCGTCATCGCCGACTGGG
>JANMUE010000405.1:0-1510 GCA_031391205.1 Lysobacterales bacterium
TGGCCAATCCGAAGGTGCAGCAAGCCTATTTAGGCGAGTGATGTAATTTGTAGGGGCGGACCTATGTGTCCGCCCTCCTGAATCAAGGTTGATACTTGGCAGTGAATTCAAGATGGGCAGACACGTGGGTCTGCCCCTACAATACTGGCTTCAAATAAATTCTGGACGCTGCATATGGACATGCCATCACCCCATCCCCACCGCAAATCGCTGCGGCTAGGTAATTACGATTATTCCAGTCCGGGCGCGTACTTCATCACCCTCTGCGTGCAAGAGAAACGTTGCCTGTTTGGCGATGTTGTCGATGGAGCGATGCATTGCAATGCACCGGGTCAAATGGTGTTGCGTTGGTACGGCATGTTGGGTTCAAAGTTTCCTGACATCCGCACCGATGCCATTGCGGTCATGCCAAACCATCTGCATTGCATCCTATTCAACGTAGGGGCGGACCCGCGTGTCCGCCCTCTTGCTCCATCCACCGCGGCCAAGACGGGTGAACAGGATGCTTCGGAAGCCCCGGCGGGGGCCATGGGTTCGTCCCTACCGGAAGTCGTGCAATGGTTTAAGACCATGACCACCAATGAATATATTCGTGGCGTCAAGCAGCAAGGTTGGCTGCGATTCGATGGCAGGCTTTGGCAGCGCAATTACTACGAGCATGTGATTCGTAGCGAGGGATCATTGCAGGCTATCCGCGAATACATCGTGAACAATCCAGCGCAATGGCATCTAGACCGGGAAAATCCTGCATATTCCGGCGACCCGTAGGGGCGGACCTGCGTCCCCCGCCGGGGATTCCGAAGCATCCTGTCCGCCCTCCTGTTCCGACTCCACAGCCAAGAAGGGCGGACACATAGGTCCGCCCCTACGGTTGTTGCATCACGCAGGTCCGCCCCTACGGTTGTTCGGATACAAAGCCGCGCTTGCGTAACAGTGCTTGCACATCAGGATCACGGCCGCGAAAGCCGCGATACGCGACATCGGGTTCTTGGTTGTTGCCGGCGGTGAAGACAAACTCGCGCAGACGCTGGGCAAGCTGTGGATCGAATACATCGCCACTGTCGGTGAAAGCTTCCCAGGCATCGGCCACCAAGGTGTCGGCCCACAGATAACTGTAATAGCCCGCCGCATAGCCATCGCCGGAAAAAATATGACTGAACTGCGGCGTGCGATGTCGCATGACGATTTCTTCAGGCATATCCAGTGCCGTAAGTGTTTCGCGCTCGAACTGCGCGGCGTCGATAGGCGTGTCTCCGGCCAAATGCAATTCCATATCGATCATGGCGCTGGCCAAAAACTCCAACGTGGCAAAGCCTTGATTAAAGTTGCGCGCCCGAGTGATCTTGTCCACCAGGTGTTGCGGCATGGGCTGCTGGGTTTGATAGTGCAGCGCAAAGCGATTTAATACTTGCGGCGCTAATAGCCAGTGTTCCAGCAATTGCGAGGGAAACTCGACGAAGTCGCGCGCTACATTGGTGCCGGCCAGCGTTGGATAACTGACATTCGACAA
>JANMUE010000518.1:0-40205 GCA_031391205.1 Lysobacterales bacterium
AAGCGTCCGACCGCAGGTCGGACCCACAAATGTATAGCCCATGCACCAAGTCGCCTGCGGTGGTAAAAAGGGCGTCCGGATAGCGATGGCGCTATGCGCATGACAGAGAAGAGAACAGCATGACCCAGCCCGTGCGGATCCCCCATTACATCAACGGCCAGCGTATCGAAGGCGGCGACGTCACCACCGCCCCGGTGTTCAACCCGGCGACCGGTGCCCAGTCCGGCGTGCTTCCGCTCGCCAGCACCAGAGACGTCGACGCGGCGGTTGCCGCCGCCAAAGCTGCCTTCCCTGCATGGGCGGCGACGTCGCCCATGCGCCGCGCGCGCGTGATGTTCAAGCTGCGCGACCTGGTTGAGGCCAATGCCGGCCAGCTTGCCGCGCAGATCACCGCCGAGCATGGCAAGACGCACGGCGACGCGCTCGGCGAAGTGCAGCGCGGCCTCGAAGTGATCGAGTTCGCCTGCGGTATTCCGCAGCTGCTGAAAGGCGAGTTCACCGACAACATCGGTGCCGGTGTCGATGCCGTGTCTTTGCGGCAACCGCTGGGCGTGGTCGCCGGCATTACGCCGTTCAATTTTCCGGCGATGGTGCCAATGTGGATGTTCCCGATCGCGATTGCCTGCGGCAATACGTTTGTGCTCAAACCTTCGGAACGCGATCCGTCCTCTTCGCTGCTGCTCGCCGACTGGCTGAAGCAGGCCGGCCTGCCCGATGGCGTCTTCAACGTCGTGCACGGCGACAAGCGCGCGGTCGATGCGTTGCTCGAGCATCCCGATGTGCGCGCGCTCAGCTTCGTGGGCTCCACGCCGATCGCCAAATACATCTACGAAACCGGCGCTCGCAATGGCAAGCGCGTGCAGGCACTGGGCGGTGCCAAGAACCATATGCTGGTGATGCCCGATGCCGATCTGGAACAGACCACCGATGCCTTGATGGGCGCCGGCTATGGCTCCGCTGGCGAGCGCTGCATGGCGATATCCGTGGCCGTTGCCGTGGGCGACAAGGTGGCCGATGCGCTGGTCGCCAAACTTGCGCCGCGCGTTCGCGCATTGAAGATCGGTGCCGGCATGTTGCCTGGCATGGACATGGGCCCGCTGATCACCCAGCAGCATCGCGACCGGGTAAAGGGCTATGTCGATCTCGGTGTCGAAGAGGGCGCTGATCTCGCCGTCGATGGCCGCGGCCACACGGTCGAAGGCGCTGAAGCGGGTTTCTTCCTTGGCGGCTGTTTGTTCGATCGCGTCACCGAGCATATGCGCATCTACAAGGAAGAAATCTTCGGACCGGTGCTGTGCATCGTGCGCGTCGCCGATTACGAGGAAGGCCTGCGTCTGATCAACGAACACGAATACGGTAACGGCACCGCGATCTTCACCCGCGATGGCGATGCCGCGCGTGACTTCGTGCAGCGTGTGCAGGTTGGCATGGTCGGCGTCAATGTGCCGATTCCGGTGCCGGCCGCGTTCCACAGTTTTGGCGGTTGGAAGAACTCGCTATTCGGCGACATGCATGTGTATGGACCGGATGGCGTGCGCTTCTATACCAAGCTCAAAGCCGTCACCACGCGCTGGCCGACCAGCATCCGGTCGGGTGCGCAGTTCGTGATGTTTACCGGCGAGTGATTGGCCAATTGCATCGGTCATACCCGGGTGATACCGTGATCTCATGAAAGTAGCTGTTTCCATTCCAGACGACGTGTTCGACGAAGCCGAGCGAGTGGCAGCATTGTCCGGAAAAACGCGCAGCGGGCTCTATGCTGAGGCACTCGAAGCATTTCTGGCGGCAAAACGTGATCAGCGCGTTACGGAACAGCTCAACGCCGTCTATGCGGTGCAAAGCAGCTCTGTCGCCCCGGCATGGATGAAGGCGCAACTCGCGGTACTTGATGATGAAGCGTGGTGAAGTCTGGTGGGCGGCATTGCCCGACCCTGTTGGATCCGGGGCGGGCAAGCGCCGGCCGGTAGTGGTGGTACAAGCAGATGCTTACAACGAGAGCCGCGTGGGTACTGTAATTGTGGCGGTCGTTACGTCCAATCTTGCACTCGCCATGGCGCCGGCGAATGTGCGCGTGTCAAAGTCTGACTCCGGGCTGGCCAAACCTTCGGTTGTCAACGTGTCGCAACTTTTCACCGTGGATCGATTGCTGCTGGTGCAGCGCGTCCGGATGATCTCGCCATCCATCATGGCGAAAATAGATGACGGTCTACGCAGCGTCCTGGCCGTCTGAAGATGTCCATCGTGCCAGTGGTTCGGGTATGTCAACATCGGCTCGATCGCGTTTGAGCCGATCTACGTCAGCGTTATGGAGGTGTCCGATGAACGCACAACTCAAATCCGAAACCCAACTCATCCGCATCAACGGCAAGCGTCTTTGGGATTCGCTGATGGATATGGCGAAAATCGGCGCCACTGCCAAGGGTGGTGTCTGCCGCCTCGCGTTGACCGATCTGGACCGCGATGGCCGTGATCTGTTCGTGCGCTGGGCCAAGGAAGCCGGCTGCTCGATCAGCGTCGACAAGATGGGCAACGTATTCGCGCGCCGCGCCGGCAAGGACGATTCTCTGACTCCGGTGGTGACCGGCTCGCATGCCGACTCGCAGCCTACTGGTGGCAAGTTCGATGGCATCTACGGCGTGCTTGGCGGGCTGGAAGTGATCCGTTCGCTCAACGACCACAAGATCGAAACCGATCGCCCGATCGAAGTGGTGATCTGGACCAATGAAGAGGGCTCGCGCTTCGCACCGGCCATGGTGGCCTCGGGTGTGTTCGCCGGGGTATTCACGCTCGAATACGGACTGTCCCGCGCCGATGTCGATGGCAGGACCATGGGCGAGGAACTCGCGCGCATCGGCTATGCCGGCGACCAGCCCATGGGTAAGCCAATCCACGCCGCGTTTGAGCTGCATATCGAGCAGGGCCCGATCCTGGAACACGAAGGCAAGACCATCGGTGTCGTGCACGCGGCCCAGGGCCAGCGGTGGTACGAAGTCATCTACACCGGCCAGGAATCGCATGCCGGTCCGACGCCGATGCCGACGCGCCGAGATGCGCTGGTTGGCGCGGCGCGCATGATCGATCTGGTCAATCGTATCGGCCACGAACACGCACCCTATGCCTGCGCCACTGTCGGGATGATTCAAAACCATCCGAACTCGCGCAACGTGATTCCCGGACGCGTTTTCTTCACCATCGATATCCGTCATCCCGACGACAGCGTGTTGTCCGAGATGGACCGCAAGGTGCGCGAAGGCGTGGCGCGCATCGCCACTGAAACCAAACTCGAAGTCACCAAGCTCGAACAGATCTTCTACTACGCCCCGATCGCCTTCGACAAAGCCTGCGTCGATTCAGTGCGCGCCGCGGCCGAACGTTTCGGTTATTCCCATCGCGACATCGTTTCCGGCGCCGGCCACGATGCCTGCTATCTATCGAAAGTCGCGCCAACGGCGATGGTCTTCGTACCTTGTGTCGGCGGCATCAGCCACAACGAAATCGAAGACGCGACGCCGGAGTGGATCGAGGCCGGCGGCAATGTGCTGTTGCACGCCATGCTGGGTCGGGCCGACCGGTAAACGGGATCCGAAGATCGGTCCCAGTTGCAGGCGCGGGGTCCTACCCGCGCGCTTTTGATTTTCGTAACATTTCCGAAGATCAAGAGCCCGCGGGTCGGGTCCTAATGCCTATGACCAAAGGGCTCTCAACAGCGGAGCTGGTCAATCCTTTGGGAGCGGAACGGGTATTTCGTGCGTTAATCAACGTACCGCGGCCTGATTCCCGAAAGATTGAAATACTGCCTACCCAGCGCCATGGCGTCCGAACCGACAACGCGCTCCATTTAGCTATCGCTGGTCAGTCCGCGGATCAGCGGTTGCGCAGCGTCGCCAGAGAGCGCTTTCAGCGCGCCCACTGCGGCCTGCGCGCGCGCTTGTTCGCTGCTGCCGTGGTCGTCGCTGAGCGCGTCGATCAGCACATCAAGTTCGCTGACTTGGGTCGCCGTGACGCGGCCGCTGACCGTGATCAATTCGCTGCGCAGCGCCCTGAGTTTTGCCAGCGCCGACGCATCGCTGTGATCGATTACCTCCAGCCAAAGCGCATGCACGCGAACGCGCAGCGCCGCAAGGCTATTCGCACCAGCGGTCGCCTCAATTTCGGTCAGCGCCTGCACGAACAGCGGTGCTGCCGCATCCGCATGACCGGCAAGCATCAGCGCGCGTGCGAGGCTGTCCAGCGCCTCGCCCAAAGGCGCGCTCGGCTGCTGGTTGGAAAGTCGCTTGAACTGCGCGACAACAGGCGTCAACTCGGCTTGTGCCTGCGCATATTTACCCTGCTGCAGAAGGCTCTCTGCATGCAGCCAACGCACCCTAAGATGCAGGAAATTGCCGCTCTCCGAGTTGATTTGCAGCGCTTGCATGGCGACATCAAGCAGTTGCTCCGCGGCCTTGGGCTGGCGGCTGTAGAGCAGAAGTTTGGCGCGGACCAACTGCACATTGACCAGGCTCAGCGGCGAGGAACCGGTTGCAAGCGCACGCTCGCTCCTCTCCAACTCCGCCAATGCACGGGCGTTGTCGCCAGCACGCATGTAACACTGCGCCAGCAGATTGCGCGCCAATACGGTGCGATCGTGCGCTGCACCGACGTGCGCATCCAACAACGGCAGTACAGATTCAACGCGCATGCGCGCGCCGACAATGTCACCAGCTCGGAAATATTCCCGCGCCAGCGAAAAACGATCGATATACGAGTCCAACTTTTGGCGACCTGGGGACGCATCCCCGACCGCGATGGCGCGCTCAAGCAAGGCGATGGCTTCGGCTCCGCGGCTCTGATCACTGACAATAGTGGCCAGCTCGCTCAGTACCTGCGCCTGCAGTGCGTCGAGCTCCGGGACATGCTCGATCAAAGCGAGCGCGGCGCGGTTTTCGGACTCGGCAGCGGCAGCGTCACCGAGCATGTAGTGCGCCCAACTGTGCATGGTCAGGAAGCGTGCGCGATCCGCGACGTCGAACGTATCACCTGCAGCAGACGCCGCGTCGACGGTGGCGATCACTGCACGCCAGTCGCCCAGTTCGTTGTACGCCTCCGATAGTGTGAAGTGGATCTGCGCGCGCAAGGCTTGGTCTGCATCCTGCCCAGATTCATTCAACAAAGCCAACGATCTTTGCGCCGGTGCCAGTGCCTTGCTGGACTCACCGAGCGCGAGGAATACACTGGCGACCTCTGTCGCAATGCGCGCCTGCGTGAGCGCATCCAGATCGCTGCGCTTGAGCATTTGGGCGGCCGCGCGATCGAGCAGCTCTGCGGCGGTTAGCGCCCTTCCCCCGGTTTGCTGTGGATCGCCCTGCGCAAAAACGCTGCGCATGAATTCCAGCACGACTTCGGCGCGCTCGCGCTCGCGCGCTTCGCTGTGCGCACGCTGAAGCGCTACGACGCTCATTGCAAGCAGTGCCACCGTGCTGATGCCGGCAATAGCGCTGGCCAGCCGATTGCGACGCAGCAGTTTTACGATGATGCTCGTCAAGGAGGCGCGTGCTGCCTGCACTGGACGATGCTCCAGAATTGCCCGTACATCGTCCGCGAAACTCTTCGCAGCGGAGTAGCGCTCCTGGGGCGCGGGGGCAATGGCCTTGGCGATGATGGCGCCAAGGTCGCCACGCAACATCCTGGACAACGCAGCCGGGTTACTGCCGCGCGCTGCTGCGATTTCCGAGCGGCGGGTCTGGGTCAGTGCGGCAAAACTGGTGGCGACGGCGGGTGCTTCGGCCCCATTGGCCCAGTCGCCCGCTTTGGGCGCAATGCCGCTGGTCAATTCGCGTAACAGCAGTCCGAGCAGATAGATATCCACCGCCGTGGTGATCAGTCCTTGCTCGCGCTGCTCGGGCGCGCTGTAGTTGGGGGTCAGCGCGTATACGGAGGCTTCCGG
Source organism: Lysobacterales bacterium (assembly GCA_031391205.1). Taxonomy (GTDB): domain Bacteria; phylum Pseudomonadota; class Gammaproteobacteria; order Xanthomonadales; family Ahniellaceae; genus 0-14-3-00-62-12. Next base: position 5,924 of record JANMUE010000518.1, read on the forward strand.
GTCGGAATGCTCGGGATTAAGCAACTTCGCAATACCAAAATCGAGCAGCTTGACCTGGCCTTGTTCGTTAACCCAGACATTGCTTGGCTTCAGATCGCGGTGGACGATCAGATGGATGTGGGCAAATTGCACTGCTTCCAACACATCCAGCATCAGGCGGAGACGTTGCTCAATGCCCAGGCAATGCCTGTCACACCAACGCGTTATCGATGCACCTTTGACCAGCTCCATCGCAAACCAGGAGCATCCGCTCACGGGATCGACTCCGCCTTCGATCAAATGCGCGATACGAGGATGCGTGAGCCGGGCCAGAATGGCGCGTTCGCGCTGAAATCGTTGATGCGACGAAGTGCTGATGAGCGGTGCCTGCATGATCTTGAGCGCGACACGCTGATCGAAATCCACGCCGACACGGCGCGCCTCAAACACCTCCCCCATACCACCGCGGCCGAGCAAGGCGATGATTTCAAATGGGCCGATTTGTTGCGGCAACACCTCTGTTTTTTTGGGAGCTTGCAGGTCCGCATCATCCACATACGACATCAGCTGGGTGACTTCAACCCCCAGTATGGGATCGTCTTCGCAAAGTTTGGCCAATGCACAGGCGCGAGCACTGGTGTCGAGATCCAGCAGTGCATGGAACTGTTCGCGCGCGCGGAGAAATTTTTCGGATTCGTTCATGGTGTTTGCGGGATAAGACTTGTCGGAGGCGCCTTGACTCAGCCACGACCCTCGTTATGACTCTGCAATGTCTGCATACGACTTTGTGCAGCTTAACCTGACATGGCCCCTGTCGCTCCGCCGGGGCACATCAATATCATGGGCACTGTATGCACCCCCATGCAGGATACGGGTTCGCGCCCCAGTCAACCGGGAAGAGCGCTACGCCCCGAGACCGAGTGCATCGCAAGGCGCGAACCACAGTGATACTTGTGATTATCGCGCGGATTCGCAATGCCGCAGTGCGCCGCTATCGGGTGGAAGTTGGTGGCCAAACTGATCCATGTCGATCGCTCGCAGCTGTTTCGGAAATGCAAGGAGTTGGAGGCGATGAGCCCGAGCGAATACTCGGCTGGCGCGCGCACTGGCTTTGCTTGATGGCGCTATGGGCGGTGTGACGGAGGTCGCGTACGCCTCAGGGTTCGACCGTCTGTCGAGTTTCACGCGCGCATTCGAGACGCGTCACGCTATGCTGCCAGCGAAGCGGTCGCGACACGCTCGGCGGGTTGAGATGTTGCGACTCGTGGGAAATTCAGTCGAGAAATTCAGGCCGCGACTCGAAGATCGTCGATGCACGCGCGTCTGGACGCGTAGCGCACCGGCGGCAACCGCGAGCAGACATGCGATCATCGGCGTATAAGCCGGGATCAGGCGTTTCATGGCGATACTCCTATTGATTGGCAGATTCAGCGCGAACGCATTCATATCGAACACGCCGATGGAGATGTGGCGGTGCCGTGGACGTGAGCGCACGGCCAAGGATTTTCCGGCTATTCGAATCCGTCGGCGAACATAGGCTCCGGCCTTGGTCCGGACAGGCAGCTGGAAAACTCCGAGGTGTTGCCGTTCGGGTCGGTTGCCGTTGCGGTGATCGCCGTGGCGCCGCTTGCTGGGGCGATCGGCAGGGTCACGGAGAAATTCTCGCTGCTGCTGACGAAGCCCACTGATTGCGACCCGAGATAAGTGAGCCCTTCGCCGTTGCCGCTGCCGTCGCAGCTGGTACTTTCGTAAAACGCCAGCGTGTAGGCGAGGGGCGTCACGATCCCCGCGGGCACATCGAGGATGCCGTTGATGGTGATGCTTGCCGGCGTCGCACTGCCGTCGCTCAACACCGGGAAGTTCTGCAGGTTGTTCGGTCCGCTGTCGGTGTCATTGACATCGTTGGCCGTGACTCCGTTGATGCCCGCCGCAGTGGACAGGTCAATGCCGAGCGTATCGTTGCTCACGAATTCATTGGCGTGGACGCGATTGCCGGTACCCGATCCCAGCACCAACACACCACTGTTGTTGAAGGCGATCAAATTGCCGAGCTGTCCTTCGCCACCGGCAGTGATATTGCTGGCGCTGTTGATCTCTATTCCCGCCGCGATATTGCCGAGGTCGGCAGCGATATCCTCGCCGGTGCCGATCAGATTGTTGTGGATGACACTGCCACCCGACGTCGCACCAGAAATGCGTACACCGAAGGCGGTGCCGTTGGAAATGATGTTACGTTCCGCCAACGCGATGCCCCCGATCTGCACAACGGTGTTGGCGACCGAGATGCCGCCGGCATTGCTGCCGCCACCACCATTCGGGCGAACGCCAATGTAGTTACCCAGAATGCGTACGTTGTTGCCCTGCACAGTACAGCTGGCCGAAGCGTTCATCTGCGTGGCGATGGCGGCAGTGTTGAACTGGGTAAACGAAAGTCCCTGGATGGTAACGTCGCTGGCACAGGTCATCAGCCCGAAGGCGACACTGGCACCATCGCGTAGTTCGATCTGCAGCACCGCATCGGAACCACTGACGGCGGCGTTCGGAGCGGCACCTTGCTGGCTGAAACCGTCTATGGTCAGGGCCTCGGTGATCGCCGGCAGCAGGGTGTCGGGAAGAATCAGGAAAGGACCGGCGCCGCTCAGCTCGAAGCGAATCAGGTCGGCGCCCACCTGGGCGTTGGCCAAAGTGATGGCTTCGCGCAATGTGCATTCATTTGCGTCGCCGATGACGGTGCAGCCGCCGGAAGTCGTACCCACATCCAGGGTCGAGTCCACCACGATCCCTGGGGCTGCATCGGTGGCGACGACACAGGCCGAAAACTCCGAGCTGCCTTGAGGCCCGGTGGCTGTAGCGGTGATCTGCCCGTTGACCACGAGATCTGCCTCGGTATTGATCAGGAACTGGAAATTTTCGCCACTGCCCTGGGTCAGATTCACTGTCGAACTGCCCAGTAGAAACTCACCTTCACCGTGACCGGAGCTATCGCAGTCCTCGTTGGCATAGACGCCGATGAGATAAGGCACGTTGCTGCTGCCGACGGGAACGTCAAGGCTGCCTGAGATCAGGATGCCTGCGGAACTGCGCTCGGCGCGTGTGATGACCGGAAAGTTCTGCAGTGCGTTGGCTCCGGTGTCGGCGTCGTCTGCATCGTTGACGGTTACGCCATTGCCTGCCAGATCAGCGCCTAATGAAACGCTGTCTCTTAATATGTTGTGCGTCCACCGATTGTTGCTGATGGTGGTAGAGGCGTTGGTGGTTATGGCCCTGAGATTGAATCTGATCAGATTGGGTGCTGACGCCGAGCCAATCTGAGCGTTGGTAGAGCCGTTGCTGAATTGGATGCCGCCGAGTTGACCTCGATTCAGTGCACCGGACTTGTCGGTTCCGATCAGGTTGCCGAGTACGACCGACGCAGCGTGGTTTTGCAACGATATTCCACTGCCAGTGTTGGCGCCGATCACGTTCCGATCTGCGATTGACGGTCCGCCGATGGTGGTCGGGCTATTGGCGATAATTCCGTTGACGTTCGCGGCGGCGGCAACGCCGTCAGCGGCGAGACCAATGAAACAGCCGGCGATGACAGTCGTCGCGGCGAGCCCCGGGCAGATTGAGACGCCGATCGTACCGCCCGTGGTCTTGCGTGTTATCGATAAGCCGCGCAGTGTCACATCATTGCTGCAGACTTCTATCAGATTGTTGCCTGATACCGCGTTGAGTCCATCAATACGAATCCGCAACACCGCATTGCTGGCCTCCGGATCGGTGTTCACCGATGTCCCGGGCTGGGAATAGCCATCGATCGTCACTGGTGCGGTGATCGTCGGCAGCGATGACAGCAGCGGAATCATCAGCTCGCCACTTGCCGGCGAAACGATGTTGAAGCGGATCAGATCGCCCGCAGGGTTTGCATTGGCGGCGATGATCGCGTCGCGCAGACTGCAGTGGGCGAGGTTGCAAACGCCATCGGCAGTATCGGAAAGATTGTTGACGACGAGTGGCGGCGGGTCGAGCGCGGCGCAGGTCGAGAATTCGGAGGTGCTGCCGCCGGGAGAGGTGACGGTGGTGGTGATTACCGTGCCGAATGGGGGTTGAGTTGCCAGTGGAATATCGACGTTGATGGGCGCGACGCCGGTGGTCGTGACTTCGGTCGCAGCACCAAGAAATGTTTGGCCCTCGCCATGCGCCGATGCGTCACATGCATCGTTGGCATAGGCCGCTATGGTGAAAGTGACCGAGGTGGTCGCGATGCGGCGCAGCGCGCCCTGAATGTTGATGCCGGTCGCTGTGCGCTGGGCAGTGAAACCATCGTCCAGATAGTTTTGCTGTCCGTTGCCGCCGCCATCGCCATCACCGTTGTCGTTGAGCGAGACGCCAATACCAGCGCCCGCATCCATCAAGTCGATGCCCAGACCTTCGTTATCGCTGTAATGATTGGCCTGCAGACGATTGGACGCCCCGTTGGGGCCGACTTGGACGCCGCGTGTATTCCAGGAAATCCGATTGGGCGCGGTCGCCGAGCCAATCGTGGTGCCCGTTGAGTCGAGCACGATACCGAGGAAATTGCCGCGATCCAGCGTCCCCGATTTGTCGGTGCCAATCAGGTTGTTGAGAACCGTGGTTCCGGCCAAGGCATCGTTGGAAATGCCAATGCCATTGATCGAATTGCCGCCGATGACATTGCGGTCGGCGACCGCGGTACCGCCGACGGTAACCTGCCCATCGGCAATCAGCAGGCCGTTCTGGGCATTGCCTAGATCCGTGCTGCCATTGGTTCCGAGGCCGATGAAATTTCCAGCGATTATGACCCCGCTTATCGCAGAGGCGCAGGTCACTTTGATGCCGTGAGCGCTGAATCGCGTGATCGACAGGCCTTTAATCGTGGTGTTGCTGGCGCAGATGATGAAGCCGTCGGCGGGAGATGGCGCCAGAAAGCCATCCACGCGAATTCTGGGATGCGCGTTGCTGACCAGTGCATTGGTATTCGCCGATGATCCCGCGACCGAGTAGCCGTTGATGGTCAGTGGTTGGCTGATCGTCGGCAGCAAAGTCAACGGTTGGATCAGCACGTCGGTGATGATGGCATCCGGATCGGGATCGCTGCTTCTGAGGTTGATTGCGAACGAAAAATTGATCGTATCGGCGGTTGTCGTGGCGTTGGCGGCGGTGATCGCCTCGCGCAGCGTGCATTCCGTCGCATTGCAGCTACCGGTGCCGGGGTCGAGGTCACTGTTGACCACAAAGGTGGCTGCCAAAACAGAGCTGCTGCTGATGCCGAGCAGTGCTGCACCCAGCCATCGTACGAGCGTTGTCGGTAAACGGTTCATTGTGCTTCCCCTGATTGATTTGCCGCGGACCCAGGTTGCAACCGGTGCCCCATGGACGACACTGACTTTCGACAGGTTTCGATTTCGTAGCGTGCTTGCGCTACGCGTGCCGTTGCCGCGGCGCCGACAGAACGGTTCACGAGGTGCTTTTGAGCGCTCTGCGCTTCAATGCTCAATTCACCTGAGCACGGAGATTGCGGGTATCACCGGGCTGTCCAAAGCTGGGCATGTCTGCCCGTCCGCGCGGCTTTGGCGACACCGCCCTGGGCCGAGTCTGGCGTTTGGGTGCGGCGACGCGCTTGGCGATGCGGTTGATCGCGAGCAGGAAGTCCAGATGATTGCCAAAAACGTGGTCGACGAGGTTGCTGGCCATATAAACACTCCACGGGGTTGCTGGAGTGTTCAGGCTAGGCAAGAAGCCCGAGCGCGGTTTGCCTAGGGGTTGTAGAGGCTTGTCGTCATGTTGCAACTCCTGATTTAACGCCCGTTCCAAGTCCGGACGACGGCCTGGCGGCGGCTGCACGCTGCCGCGTTGTCTATGCGTGGACCCACTCGGATGCTGCCGGCAGAGGGGAGCGATCGACGGTGCCTTCCGTATCGCGGCGGCAGGTCAGGACGTCCGCAGCAGTTCCACACCGGGCAGGGCTTCGAGGTTATCGGTTACGCCATGAGCGTCCGATAGTGCCTCGCGATGGATAACACCTACCGCACGATCACGGCCCGCTGCCTTGGCCTGCAGCATGGCACGATCGCAGATCCGCAGCAGCGCAGCCACGTCGGCGCCGGGCCAGGGGCCGTTCAACCAGCCGACCGACACGGAGAGCCGCAATGAGGGCAAAGTGTCAACCGTGGCCGCACGCGTTGCGGCCATGCCGCGGCGGACCAGATCCAGCGTGGAGTCGTGAACGGCGCTGGGCGCGACGATCAGAAACTCCTCGCCGCCCCAGCGCACCAGTATGTCCTGCGGCGACAAACATCCGCGCCAGGCTTCGGTGATAGCGATCAGTGCACGATCGCCGATGTCGTGACCATGCTGATCATTGATCGATTTGAAACGATCGGCATCGATCAGGATCAGGGCGAAAGCGGTGGCATTTGCCTGCGCTGATTGCAGCATTGGCAGCAGGCGCTGCTGGAAGTGGCGCCGGTTGCGCGACTGGGTCAGGATGTCGGTATCGGCGGCTTCGGCGAGGTCACGGTTGGCGCGCTCGATCGCAGCATTGCGCTCGATCAACAGCTGCTCGGCCTGACGCCGGATGATGACGCGGTTGATCAGCATCATCACCAGTATCAATGCTGCCGCCAAGGTCGCCACCAGCAGATAGCGGATCCGCTGCTGTTGCCCGGCCTGATGTTCCAGCGACCCGATGCGTTGCGCCTGCGCGGCGATCTCCGCCTGTCGCTGTTTGGTTTGTTGTTGATCTTCGATAGCAGCGATCTGTCGACGGATTTCCAGGTCACGCATATGGCTGTTGATCTGGGTGATCTCACGCTGCAACTGGTAGGACTCGGCGTGCTGCCCGGTGCTGGCCAGGTCTTCGGCGAGACTGGTCAGCAGGTTGCGGATATCGGTCTGGCGTCCTTGCTCGCGTGCGTACTGCAGCGATTGGCGGCGCAGCGCGATCGCTTCGCTCAATCGGCCCTGCGATCGGCGAATGTTGGCCATGGTGGAGAGCGCGCGTGCAGCAGGCGCGCGCGCCGGCAATCGTTCCGCCGTCTGGATCGCACGCGTGGCTTCAGCTTCGGCTTCTTCAATCCGATCCAGTTTCAGCGCGCGCGCGGCAAGGCCGCTGCGGCTGATCACTTCGGCAGTAGGATCGCCACTGGACAGCGCCATGGCCAAGGCTTCGCGCAGGGGCTTTTCCGAAGCGTCTATGCGGCCAAGCTCGATCAGGGTCTGGCCGATATTGGCCAACGCCGGGCCTTCTCCGGCCGGGTCGCCGACCTGATGATAGGCGTCGGCGGAGCGTTGGAAATAAGTCAGCGATTCACGCATCTCGCCCTGATGCACCAGCAGCAACGCGATCGAGTTGGCGCTGACGGCAATACCGCGCAGGTCGCCCAGAGCTTCGGAGCTGTTCAATACCTCCTCGTTCAACACCTTGGAGCGATCGAAATCGCCGCGATCGCGGGCAATCAGTGCCAGATAGCTGCGGTTCTTGTTGGCGTCATTTTCCTTGCCCAGGCGCAGGTTGATTTCCAGAGCGCGCTGAAGATTCACGGTGGCGCGATCCAGTTGCCCGTGGCGCCACAGCATGGCCGAATGGCTGTTCAACACATTTGCCAGAACGGCTTCGTCGCCGGCCCGCGCGGCAAGTTCTGTCGCTTGCAGGAAAGCTTTTTCGGCGTCGTCGATCCGGTTTTGGTCGCGCAGCCAGCGCGCCCGCAACACCTGATAGCGGGCATGGTCGCGGTCCGCGGGCCGGGCATCCAGTTGCAGTTGCAAGGCGGTCAGCAATTGGTCGGCTTCATCGAGCTTGCGTCCTTTCAGCAGGCTGTCCGCCCAGACCAGGCGCGCGTCGATGGCGAGCTGGACATCCTTTGCCGCCAACGCCTGTTCATAGGCCTGCTGCGCCGTCTTGACGGACAGGGCGAGATCGCGGGTGCTCTCGCTTTCGGCCTGGGTGATCAGTGCACGTATCGGCGCGCTGGTCGGCGGATCGTCCTGCTGAGCACACAACGGCGCGCACAGCCATAGCAGCACGAGGCCCAATCCGGCCCGCTGCTGGAGGTAGTCCATGGATGATCACCTGTTCGAGTTACCGCGCCGATTGTGGCGCTGCGGCAGGCACTTGTCGAACCAGCGGACTCGATACTGCCGAAGACTGGCGCAGACGCATCCTTGCATGCGATGCTTGGGCACGCCGGACAGTAGGTCTCGGCACCCCGCCGCAGGACCTCGGTGCCAGGATCGAAGTCATCGGTTGAGAGGGGTGGTGACCTGCAGTCGCGGCACTGAACGCATAGATGTGCAGGTTGGATCAGGCTCGCATTCTTTATCGCTCTGATGCCCAGTGCGATAAGGAATGCGCGATGGCTCCAACACAGATCGTCGGGTTGGGTCCCGGTCTGCGCGCCTGTAGCGTTGGGCTTCTGCCCGCCCCCGATGATTCGGGGCGCTTGAATCGCACACCATCCATGGGGAGAACACATGGCACGCAAGGAAATCGCCGATGTGGCCGCAGCGCGTTTGCCGGCCGCATCGTTGGAAAAGAATTTTTCGGATGTGACGCCGCCACTGGATCGTCAGCGTGCGTTGATCGAGGCGCAGCGCTGTCATTACTGTTACGACGCGCCCTGCATTACCGCCTGTCCTACCGGCATCGACATCCCGAGCTTCATCCGCAGCATCAGCACGGGCAACGTGCGTGGTGCCGCTGAAACCATTCTCGATGCCAATATCTTCGGAGGGATCTGTTCGCGCGTCTGCCCGACCGAGATCCTTTGTGAGGGCGAGTGCGTGCGCAACGGACCGGAGGAAAAGCCAGTCGAGATCAGCGCGCTGCAGCGCTACGCGACAGACTGGGTGTTCGACGAGAACGCGCAGTTGTTCGAGCGCGCTGCGGCGACAGGCAAAAATGTCGCGGTCGTCGGTGCCGGTCCCGCCGGCCTCGCCTGCGCGCATGCGTTGGCACGCCAGGGTCATCAGGTGACGGTATTCGAGGCCCGTGAAAAAGCCGGCGGTCTCAACGAATACGGCATCGCTGCTTACAAGGTGCCGGGCTTTGCCGAGCGCGAGGTCGAATGGCTGCTGTCGATCGGCGGCATCGAAGTGCGCAACGGACAGACGCTTGGAAAGAATCTGTGGCTGGAAGATCTGCGCCGCGATCATGACGCGGTATTCCTGGGCATGGGTCTCGCCGGCGTCAATGCGCTGGGGCTTGAAGCCGAGGATTTGGCTGGGGTGCGCAATGCGGTGGATTTCATCGCCGAGCTGCGCCAGTCGCCCAATCTTGCCACACTGGCAGTGGGCCGCCGCGTCGTGGTGATCGGAGGCGGCAACACCGCGATCGATGCCGCAGTGCAAAGCAAGAAGCTCGGCGCCGAATCGGTAACGCTGGTCTATCGCCGTGGCCCGGAAGCGATGAGTGCGACCGAGGTCGAGCAGGCGTTTGCGCAGACCGAGGGCGTGCATGTGGTGCATTTTGCCCAGCCGAAACGATTGCTGTCCCAGGGTGGCGTGTTGTCGGGCATAGAGTTCGAACATACCTCGATCGATACTTTCGGCAAGCTGGTCGGAAGTGGCGAATATTTTTCGCTGGCCGCCGACAGCGTGCTCAAGGCGATTGGCCAGGTGTTGCGGGTAGAAGGCGTCAGCAAGTCAGCCGATGCGCTGGCATTGAACAAAGGCCGCATCCTTGTTGACGAGCAATTCGCCACATCCGTGCCCGGCGTCTGGGCCGGCGGCGACTGCGTTGGCGGCAAAGTTGATCTCACCGTGCAAGCGGTCGAAGATGGCAAGCGCGCAGCGCGTGCCATCCATTCCGCAATCAGCACCAAGGCCTGAGGAGAACGACATGGCCGATCTTTTCTGCAATTTCGTTGGTATCAAATCACCCAATCCGTTCTGGCTGGCATCGGCGCCACCGACCGACAAGGCCTATAACGTGCACCGCGCGTTTGAAGCAGGCTGGGGCGGCGTCGTCTGGAAAACGCTGGGACTGGACCCGCATGTGGTCAACGTCAGCTCGCGCTATGGCGCCGTGCAATGGAATGGCCAGCGTATCGCCGGCCTGAACAATATCGAGCTGATCACCGACCGCCCCCTCGCCATCAATCTCGCGGAGATCACGCAGATAAAACGTGAATGGCCGGATCGCGCCATGATCGTGTCGTTGATGGTGCCCTGCGATGAGGAGTCGTGGAAGTTCATCCTGCCGCAAGTCGAGGACACCGGCGCCGACGCGGTCGAACTCAACTTCGGCTGTCCGCATGGCATGAGCGAGCGCGGCATGGGCTCGGCGGTGGGGCAGGTGCCCGAGTACGTCGAGATGGTGGCGCGCTGGGTGAAGCAGCATTCCAGACTGCCGTGCATTGTGAAACTCACACCCAACATCACCGATATTCGCACCTCTGCGCGCGGCGCATTCCGCGGCGGTGCCGATGCGGTATCTCTGATCAACACGATCAATTCGATCACCAGCGTCGATCTTGACCTGATGGCGCCAACACCCACCGTCGATGGCAAGGGCACGCATGGCGGTTACTGTGGTCCGGCGGTGAAACCCATCGCGTTGAGCATGGTGTCGGAGATCGCCCGCGACAAGGAAATGCGCGGCTTCCCGATCTCGGGCATTGGCGGCATCGGTACCTGGCGCGACGCGGCCGAGTTCATGGCGCTGGGCTCGGGCTCGGTGCAGGTATGCACGGCGGCGATGCACTACGGTTTCCGTATTGTCGAGGACATGATCTCGGGCCTGTCCAACTGGATGGACCAGAAGGGTTACAAACGCCTGGATGATTTCGTCGGCAAGGCGGTACCCAATGTCACCGACTGGCAGTTCCTCAATCTCAAGTACGACATCAAGGCACTGATCGACCAGGATGCCTGCATCAAGTGCGGCCTCTGCCATATCGCATGCGAAGACACAGCGCACCAGGCCATCACTCAGCAGAAGGACGGCAAGCGGCATTTCGAAGTGGTCGATGAGGAATGTGTGGGCTGCAATCTGTGCATGCACGTCTGCCCGGTCGATGGCTGCATCACGATGAAGCGCGTCGACAACGGCGAGTTCGGCAACTGGACCACGCACCCGAACAATCCGATGCGCGTAACGGCGTAGCGCTTTGCTTTTGTAGAGCGGGGCTTGCTCCGCTGCTTTGATTTTTTTTGGGACTGAACAAACATCAACAGCGTGCGGAGCAAGCCCCGCACCTACAAATCCAGAGCATTGGGCGCAGACCACGCATCCACAGGAGCAATGAATGCACACCGATACCCAGGTCAGCCACGGCGCGCTGTACAACGAAGATCTGGCACCCACGACTGCCGCGCAACGCACCTGGACCTGGTACCACTTCGCCGCGCTCTGGGTGGGCATGGTGATGTGCATTCCTTCCTACGCGCTGGCCGGAGGCTTGATCGAACAGGGTATGTCGCCCTGGCAGGCGGTGACCACGGTGCTGATCGGCAACCTCATCGTGCTGGTGCCCATGCTGCTGATCGGTCATGCCGGTGCCAAATACGGCATCCCGTATGCGGTGCTGGTGCGTTCTTCATTCGGCACCCAGGGCGCGAAATTGCCGGCGTTGCTGCGCGCTGTCGTGGCCTGTGGCTGGTATGGCATCCAGACCTGGTTCGGTGGCCTGGCGATCTACACCTTGCTCAATATCATCACCGGCAATTCACTGCACGGCGAAGAGCTGCCATGGCTTGGCATCAATGTTTGGCAGTTCATCTGCTTCCTCGGCTTCTGGCTGCTGCAGCTTTACTTCGTAATCAATGGCACCGAGTCGATCCGCTGGCTGCAGACCTTCTCGGCGCCGGTGAAAATCGTGATGTGCCTGGTCCTGGTGTGGTGGGCGCTCAGTCAGGCCGGCGGTTTCGGCACGATGATGCACCAACCTTCGCACTTTGTTGCCGGCGGCGCCAAGGAAGGATTGTTCTGGGCGACGTTCTGGCCGTCGCTCACCGCGATGGTCGGATTCTGGGCGACACTGGCGTTGAATATTCCCGACTTCACCCGCTTCGCCAAGTCGCAGCGCGATCAGGTCATCGGTCAGACTATTGGACTTCCGATTCCGATGGGCCTTCTGGCGCTGATGTCAGTGATCGTCACCTCGGCCACCGTGGTGATTTATGGCAAGGCGATCTGGGATCCAGTGGATCTAGCCAGCCGTTTCACCGGCATCGGCATCGGCATCGCGCTCGTGGTTCTCACGCTGGATACGATGAGCTGCAACCTTGCTGCGAATCTGGTCGGGCCCGCGTATGACTTCGCCAGCCTTTCGCCCAAGCGCATCTCCTACAAACTCGGCGGCCTCATCACCGCAGGTATCGCGCTGCTGGCGATGCCGTGGAAAATCCTCGCCAGTACCGAGGGCTATATATTTACGTGGTTGATCGGCTACTCAGCGCTGCTCGGTCCGGTCGCCGGCATCATGCTGGTGGACTATTATTTCCTGCGCAAAACCCAGCTTGACGTTGCTCAACTGTTCGAAGAACACGGCCAGTATCGGTACCGCGGCGGCTGGAATCCAGCGGCAATTATCGCGCTCGTGCTCGGCGTGCTGCCGAATCTCCCCGGCTTTCTGCATACCGCATTCCCGGCTTCGTTCCCGAATGTGGCGGACTTCTTCAAGGTGCTCTACACCTACGCCTGGTTCGCCGGCCTGGGGATTTCGGCGCTGGTCTATCTATTGTTGATGAAGATCGCAAAACGCTGATTCGGGCCCATCAGCGCGCATCGTTCGAGCGGCAGGTCGCTATAGTGGGACGACGACGACGCTCGCTCGTGGAGTCTGGATGCTTGCCTGGTTTCGAATGATGCGCGATCAGCCGACCGCAGTAGGCGGTCGGGCAGGTCGTGCCTCCTTGCCCGCGTTCCGCGATATGGCATGGATCGCGGCGTTGGCCGGTACGCTGACCGTTGTGTCGATGAATGTGCAAGCGGCCATCGACACCGAGCAGGGACTGCCGCTGACCCAGGTGTTTTCCCCCGCAGCTTTCGATTCGGCGGCGACGCCGGTCGGAGCCCAGGCCTTCGATATTGATCGCGCCGTGGATGGTGCGTTGCTGGTCTCCAACAACGAGGGTCTGCTGCGCCTTGACGGAACAGGTTGGCGCACCTGGAACCCGATTCGTGGAACCGTACTGTCCAGCGCCACACGCAGCGACGGGCGTGTCTTCGTTGGTGGCGTGGACAATCTCGGTTACTTCGATCATTTCGGCAAAGATTTCGTCTCGCTGCAGGACTGGTCCAAAAAAATGGGCCTGCCGTTCGGCGAGTTCTGGACGGTGTTGGCCACCGACAAGCTGACCTGGTTCGTCGACCGTGCCAATGCCTTCCGCTGGGACGGATTGCAGCTCGAATTGGTCTATCACGCACGTAGTGAAACACGACAGGGTGTCTTGCTGGGCGAAGATGCCGTGGTGCTCGATTCCGGCGCCGGACTGATGCGGCTGACTGCTGCTGCCGGACATTTTATCAAGGGCAGCGAAATCCTCATCGATAACGTTAGCTGCGTGCTCGGCGCGACTGAGTCGGAGATCGCAGTGCTGTGTCTCGATGGCGTGCTTCGCCTCTGGTCGGAGGATGAAGTCATGCGCGAGATATCCCTGAACAAGTCGCTCGCCAGCGAACTGGAAAATGCCCGACCTTCGGCGCTGACCGGGCTTTCCTCCGGCGGTTTTGCGGTTGCAACGCGTCAGCGCGGGCTGTATCTGCTCGACGAGCACGGCGAGTTGCAGGGACATCTTTCGCAGGCCAATGGACTGGGCGATGCGCGCACCTTTCGGGCACTATCCAATGGCGACGATGGCCTGTGGCTGGCGCGCGACTATGGGCTGGCCATGATCGAATGGCCGGGCCAGGTGAGCCGCTTTGATATCGACAGCGGTCTACCGCGCACGCCGCTGGGTGTCGGGCGTCTGGACGGTCGCATGTATGTGGCGACGTCGGTCGGCGTCTTCCGGCTGGCGCAGGGCGGTAGCGGATTTCTGCACGCCGAGCCGTTTGCCTTGGTGGGCTCCAATCTGTTTGAAATGGCACAATCCAAAGATGCCTTGTTGGTGACGTCAACCGAGGGCTTGTTTGCGTTGGATGGCGATGGCACGAAACTGCTGGATCCGCGCCTGTCCTATGTCACCTGCGTCATCGAGGGCAATCCGACGCGATTGATTGTCAGTGGCGAACGCGGCGCCTGGGTCATGGAGCGTGTCGATCAGGGTTGGCGCATCGCTGGCGACATCCCCGGTATTGGCTCGGAGATACGTCGCATCGTGGCTGACGGCGATTCTGCGGCCTGGCTGAGCAGCCGATCATCGCGACAGTTGTTTCGTGTCAGCTGGAAGCTTGAACCCGGTGCCGCGTGGACGCCGGATGCCGTTCGAGTTGAGGATTTCTCCAACGCGCCTGCAATATCGCCAGGGCCGGTGCGACCTTTGGCCATGCCCGATGGTCTGCTGTTTGCCTCGGCAAGTGGGCTGTTTCGTTTCGACGCGGGGCAACGCCGATTTATCGCCGATGCCGAATTGAACACTATCCTGCCCCGGGCAAATGGCGATATACGTGCATCGCTGCCATTGGACGCGCGTCGCGTCATCATCGTGCAGCACGATCGCTATCGTATGTTGCAGCGTGAAGGGCAGGGCTGGACCGAGCAAACCTCGGCATTGGCGCGGATTCCGCGTGGCGCCTGGCCGCGTGCGCTGTATCGCGATGCCGACGGCACGCTATGGATAACGACCAGCGAGGCCGTGTATCGACATCGCCCGGAATTGCAGAGCCGGCTGCCGGGATTGCCGCCGCCGCGCGTCGAACTAGAACATGCGTCGGGCCTCGCGGTGCCGATATCGGCCGGTGAGACATTGCAGCTGGGCACCGGACCGCAGCCGTTGAAGTTCCGTCTCGCCAGTTCGGTCTACGTCGGCGCCGAGCAACTGCGGTTTCGCTCGCGTCTGCTGCCGCTGGAGAAAGAGTGGAGTATCTGGTCCACGCGTTCATTGCGTGAACTCGGTTTTGTTCCTGGCGGCGATTTCGTGCTCGAAGTGCAGGCACGCGATATTTTCGACCGTACCAGCGCCATCAGTCGAGTGGAATTTCACCTGAGCAAGCCTTGGCATCAGCGGGGCTGGGCCTACGTGCTGTATGCGCTGTTGCTGGCGGCCATGGTGTGGGTGATTGTGCGTCTGCGCGATCGCCAGCTGCGCGCGCGTGCACGGGCGTTGGAGACCCTGGTGCGCGAACGTACCAAGGCATTGGAGCAGGCTAGTGTCACCGATCAGCTCACC
Source organism: Lysobacterales bacterium (assembly GCA_031391205.1). Lineage (GTDB taxonomy): Bacteria > Pseudomonadota > Gammaproteobacteria > Xanthomonadales > Ahniellaceae > 0-14-3-00-62-12. Next base: position 21,179 of record JANMUE010000518.1, read on the forward strand.
GGCTTGCGCAACCGCCGCTACTTCGACATCGCGACGCGTGAAGTGTTCGCGCGACATTCGCGCACCCTGGTGGCGCTGATCGACCTGGATCATTTCAAGCAGATCAACGACAGCCATGGGCACTTCGTCGGCGACCATGTCCTGGTCGCGGTTGCCAGTCGACTGACCGAGGCTGCGCTGGGCAGCGGCACGCTGTTTCGCTGGGGCGGGGAGGAGTTCCTGTTGCTCGCTCCGCTAACCGAGGATTTCGTCCACGCAGTAGCCAGCGTTCACCGCATTCTGCATCAGGTGGGCGATGCGCCGATGCAGCTGGAAGGGTCAGCGCCACTAACGGTCACCTGTTCCATCGGATGGGATCTGGCCGAGACCGGCGACGCTGAGTCGATTCACGAATCCCTGCGCCGCGCCGATTCGAATCTGTATGCTGCCAAACATGGCGGTCGCGATCGCGCGCACGGACCGCGGCAGGCGATACACGTTCGAGCTGCGGCAACCTGATTTCGCCCCGTGCCACCCTCGATCCACCTGCAGCGGCGTCACTGCTGATCGAGCGGTGATCGAATCCTGATCGTTTGCTGAGAATATTCTTCTGTTGTGTCACAGAGTTAGCCTCACGAGGCCGGCAGAATCCAACGCTGTGCTCCGAGGTGTTTCAACGATATGAACATTCGTAAATGGGGGATTCTGCATTTTTTTCTGCTGTTGCCGATGATCGTTGCCGGGGTGACGAGGCCGGCGGACGCGGGGGCGAATGCGCTCAGCGAGCAGAGGCCGGCCAGCACGGCGGCACTGGTTCCGGTGGTCGTACGCGTCCAGGGTCTGGGACTTGGCAGCTCGTTTCAGCTGAGTCGGGGCGGCACACCGATCGTCGCCAGCCGCAACGATCCGTACACCTTTGCCGAACTCGCCGATAGCGGCACCGCGCTGAACCTGCAGGTGATCACGCAGCCGCTGGGGCAGTCCTGCACGATTTCCGAACTCGCGCCGACTACGGTCCCGGCCGACTCGTCGCCGATTTTCGTGCGCTGCCGCTCGGTGCCCGGCGCTCGCATCACCATGCCGACTACATTGCCGGATAATCCGTTGAGCGTGATGCTGGGTGCTTCGGCGATACGCCCTTCGGCCTATCCGGGCATTCCCTATGAGAGCCGCCCCGGTGTGGTCGGTGGTATTTTTCCTTACGAGTTTCGCCTCAACGCCATCACGTTCAACGGCACACCGCTGCCAACCAGCTCGGTGAGCATGGATTTTCGGCGCGGCACTTTGCGCTTCACGCCACAGTCCGAAGGTACCTATGCGTTGACCGTCGAGATTCGCGACAGCGCCAGCACACAGAAGGTGCTGATGCATACTTTCACCGTCCAGAGCCTGGCGTCGCGTTTCCTCTTCGTCGCACCGAACGGCGTGAACAGTCCTGGCCGGGGCTCGATCACGCAGCCTTTCCTGACCCCTGCCTATGCGCTGTCACAGAGCGCGCCCGATCAGGTGATCGTGTTACGCAAGGGAACGTATTCGTTGTCGGCCGGCCTCGTCATCGGCGACAGCCGTGCCAGGCAGTTCGTGGCCTACCCGGATGAGGTCGTGGTGCTGGATCAAAGCTATTCGGGCACCGTCTCGATTAACGTTAACGTCGTGCCCTCTGCCCGCTTCGAGGGCTTCGATTTCACTCGGGTAGAACAATATGGTTTTGTTAGCGATCCCTCGCTGCCTGGGCTAGTCGTTCGTCAGGCACGTTTTCTCGACGGACGCGAAGGCTCCACTCCAAGTGAAAACCCCGCTTTCATTCACGGCTGGGGCGACAGCGGGCGACCGGCACGTCACCGCCTGCTGGTGCAGGATTCCGACTTCGGCCCTTATCAAATGTTGAGCGCTGGCGCCTACGCGTTGACGCTGTTCGACGCCGGTGATTCGCTGATCGAGAACAATCAGGTTCATCTTGGCGCCACAACAGGCGGCTTTCACGACAAGGACAATTCGCAACGCAACACCTATCGCGAGAACTACATCGAATTTGCTGCGGTCAACGCCAATCACAGTGGAGTCCATGTGGCGGGGCAAGACAGCGCCGACAAAGTGCATATCCACCATAACCTGTTCATCAACAGTGGCGTCGGCATCGGGGGCCAATGTGTGACCGAGGGTTGTTACATGCGTGACCATGACGTCCACAACAACACCATGGTCAACGGCGGCATTCTGTTGCGTTGGGGCGTATTCAATCCGGATAGTTACGGCACACGCGTCAGCGCCAACATTTTAAGCAGCGGCACCCTCGCACCCTATCTGTGGTGGTCGTGCCTGAACAGTGTGCCCTCAACGCTGTCGACACAACTGTACGCTGCGCGCAATCGCATCGAAACCACCGCAGCGCTCGCGATACGTGACGGGGAGTGCAGCGGATCGCCGATGAACATTCCCTGGTCGACGTGGCAGAACACCCATGGCCTGGATACCGTGACCTCCGGCAGCGTGGTGGCCCCGACCAGCGCCCTGGTCGGGCAGGGAACCCAGACTGGGCTGCCGCAGAGCGACCCGAGACGGCCGGCTTTGGGGCACCTCTATCTGAACTCAGCCACTATTTTTGCCGACGGCTTTGAATGAGTTTTGGCGGATGCGGGAGATGCTTTGTCGGAATTCAGGCTGATTTCTCGCTATCCATGCCGATCCCTTCCTGGAATCTGCGAATGCGTCCAGCTCATTTCGTCTCGCTGCTGTTGTTAGCCTCGTCATCAGTTCTGGCCGAACCGGCGCTGGTGCTGCAAGGCGGCACCTTGATCGATATCTCCGACTACGGGCGGTCCGCCCGCGATGTTCGGGATGCGGCCGTGGTGATTCGCGATGGACGCATCGTCGCAGCGGGTGCGCGCGGACGTATCGCCATTCCCGATGGTGCCGAGATCGTCGACACCACTGGAACTTTCCTGGTGCCAGGGCTCAATGACGTATTTGCCGTCGTCAACAATCAGGCTCAGGCGAACGCGTTTCTGTATATGGGCGTGACCGGAATTGTCGGCAGCAACGAACCCGGTGGGCGACGTGGACCGCTGTTTATGGGCGCTGCGCCGGGGCCGCGTATCTATCCGCTCAGCGTGCTGATGGGTGTGAACGTCGATGCAGTGCCCGAGGAAAAGCTGGATAGCCTGACCGCGTACGTAAAACTCGGGCGACGAGTGAGCGATGATGAGTTGCGCGCTGAAATCGATCGTGATGCCGATGCCGGCGTCAAAATGATGCTGTTGTATTACACGCTCACACCGCACCAGGTCAAAGTGGCGGCGCGGCACGCCCGCAAGCGCGGCATGGCCAGTGTCGGAGAGCTGGGCGCTACGCACTATCGCGATGCGATCGCCGCCGGCGTGAAGGCCTTCGTGCATACCGGTCGCTATTCACTCGATCTCGCGCCTGCGGTGTTGCGCGAAGAAGTGGCTGCCGAACCTTTTGGATTGCCGCGACAGCATTTCTATAAATACCTGATGACGCTGTCCAGCGAAGACGCTGCGGTGAAGCGGCACGCGCGCCTGCTGGGATCGGGGCGCAGTGGCCTGATTCCCACCTTGGCAATGGTCTATCTCGATCTTCCTGGCCATGCCAATCCCTGGCGGGAGCCGATCGCCGCGATTCTTGATCCCGCCGATATCCATCTGCCTGCAGACCGCGTAACTGGTGAGCGCCCGGTTGCTGCCGATGGCGTCGGCGATGGTCTGCCCAAGGGCGCACTGGGACACCTCGAAGTACTGGAGCGCGCCTACTGCCGAGCCGGTGCGAAGTACCTCACTGGCAGCGGCACCGACGCCTTCGGCACGCTGCCCGGTATTTCATTGCATATCGAGATGCAGCGACTGGTTGTCGCGTGTCTGACGCCGCGTCAGGCGCTCGCCGCAGCGACATCGAACGTTGGTGCATTGTTTGGCTGGAAGAACGTCGGCATGCTGAAGGCCGGCGCCGATGCCGATGTGCTGATCCTGGAAGCCGACCCCACGGTAGACATCGCCAACCTCAAACGCATCCGCCAGATGCTGCTGCGCGGAAAGTTCATCGACCGCGAGCGACTGATTGCGCAATAGACGCTTATTCGTGTGCCGCTCGATACTTCTTCTCACCTGCAGTTACTGCCACATCTAGACGGTTTTCATCGGGCGGTAGCGGGCAGGTCGAGAATTCGTTGAACGCGCAAGGCGGGTTGTAAGCCAGATTGAAATCGATCAGCACGCTGCCGCCGTCGTCGGCAAGCGTGGCATCCAGGAAACGCCCGGCACCATAACTTTGGCGGCCATTGCTGCGATCGGCGAAGATGATGAACAGGTCCTTCGATCCTTCCTGCTGCACAGGAAACAACCGGTACTCCCTGCCGTTGCGCTGAAACACCGCAACCCCGAGATTCGGCATGGCCTCTACAGCACCGGTGATGCGCGGCACCTGCATCATGCGTGGCCTCGGATGCGCGATCCACTGCGCTTGGATACGCCATGAAGGATCGATGTCGAAGTATTCGAGACCGGAAAAGCCGGCCAGCGCTGGCGCGTTGGTGTCCTTGACGCGCAACGCCCATCGATCGCCCCGTCGGATCAGCGTTACGTTCACGTCCGGGTTGATCGGGATGCGCGAAGGCGCGGCATCGAAATCCGGCGCGAGTGAATATCCCGCTGGAAGATCTGGCACCGCATCCACCCAACGATCGGTTTGCCAGGTCTGCACACGCAGATCGCGGGCAGAGGCATCCGCGACAAACCTTACCGAGCCCTGATCAAGGCGCACCACGCCCAGATGCTCCGGCCCTATCGCCATTACAATGTCATTGGTGGCAGCGGAGCCCACCGTTTGCTCGCCCTCATCCAGCCAATGCAGGCCGATTTGTGCGAGCCAGCCTTCGGGGTCGCGAAGGTCTGCTTCTCGGGCTGCGCGCCAAGCCAGAATCGCCGCATCATTTTGCTGAGTTGCCTGTTTTGTGGCGACAGAATCTGTCGGCACCAGATCACCCTTTGGCAAGTTCGACGATGCGCAGGCAACGGTAATCATTCCGGCAAGCACATAACACGCGCCTCGGGTCTTCATCGAATTTCTGCCTGTTTATTATGCCCGCCTGGGCTCAAGGTGATACAGGCGTTGGATGTCGCAAGAATACGACATTCGTTGTTTTGACGTGATCCGGCATGAGACCGTGCTTAGCGATCCTCTGAACAAATCCGGAGCCGCGATAGCCCCTGAGTCAGGGGGCGAAAAACCGCAGGTTGACCAGCTTCGCTGTTGATAGCGACCAGCTTACGCTGTTAAAAACGACCGGCTCCGCCGTTGAGAGCCGGGGTGTGGCAAGCAATAAGCTGTTTAGCGAAGTAGAAATGGTGACTTATTCAGAGCTTCCTTAGAGGCTTCCGGGTTCCTGTATCGTGGCTTCTGAGGTTTGGGTGACGCACATTGCAGTTGTTGCAGTGACTCCTCAGCAAGAAATTTGTTCGCTCTTGATCGCTTTTTGCCCTGAAGTGGGTGTTATGGGGAGAAGGGGTCGAAAACGTTGGCGTTGGAATGTGTGGTTAGGTGTGCTGGCATGTGTCAATTACAGCGCGTGCCGGTAAGGCGTCGATCATCACGCGCCGCAGGGAATTCCTCTCCACCCTGCCATTGCAATCAATTGGGCTGAGCACAGCGGCCGGCACGCCAATCCATTCGGTGTGCGTTTGAACTCGGATATCGACATGATCCACAACATCTATGGAGCAAAATTATGTGGGTAGTAAAGAGTCGCACCTGTATCGCGCACGCGGCGCTGCAGCACGTTCCCCAGGTTCGCCTGTTGCTCGTGTTGTCGATGTTGCTGGGGGCCGCGGTCAATGCGGCGCAAGTGGACATCGCGGGCCCCGCAGGCAGTGGTGAGTTCGGCCATTCTGTGACTGTCCTACCGAATGGCAACATCGTCGTCACCGATCCTTACTTCGATGCACCTGGGCCGATCCTGAATGTCGGGGCCGCGTATCTGTACAGCAGCGACGGCATGCTTATTTCGTCCCTGTACGGCAGCACTGCCGACGATCGGGTTGGCGAAGGAGGTGTGACCCTGCTGAGTAACGGCAACTACCTGGTGGGTAGCTCGCCCTGGAGTAACGGCACCATGGCCAATGCCGGTGCTTTGACCTGGGGTGACCAAGATACCGGCGTCTCCGGCGTGGTATCTGGCGCCAACTCGCTGGTGGGCAGCGCTGCGAACGACTTTGTGGGATCGGCCATAGCGCTGCGCAATGGCCATTATGTCGCGATCAGCTCCCAGTGGGACCGGGGCGCAATCAGTAACGCCGGAGCGGCCACCTGGGGCAATGGCGACACCGGAACATCAGGCGCCTTGTCGGGCGCCAACTCATTGGTCGGCAGCAATGCAGACGATCAGGTCGGAACCCGCGCATTCGCGTTGCGCAATGGAAACTACGTTGTTGCCAGCTCCTACTTCAACGGTGGCATCGGCGCGGCTACCTGGGGCAGCGGAACCTTGGGGGTAGTCGGTGAAGTATCGGTGGACAATTCGTTGCTTGGCAGTCCGGACAACCAGAATACTGTGGTGGCTTTGAGCAACGGCAACTATGTCGTCGTAAACAGCGGCTGGGGTGATGACGTCGTACAAAGTGCCGGGGCAGTGACCTGGGGTAACGGCAGTATCGGAACCACCGGTGTGGTGTCGTCCGCGAATTCCCTTGTAGGTACGGTATTCGTCGATTCTGTTGGCAGCGGAGGCGTGACCGCGCTGAGCAACGGCAACTATGTGGTGAGATCACCACGTTGGCGCGATGAGCTTGGCGTCAGCGTCGGCTCCGTTACGTGGAGCAACGGAGACACCGGAAGTGTCGGCGCCGTTTCTTCGGTCAATTCCCTGGTAGGTAGCACCGGTACGGATTTTATCGGCAGCGGCGGTGTGACGGCGTTGCGCAACGGCAATTATGTTGTGGTCAGTCCCGAATGGAACAACGGCGTACTCAACAATGCAGGCGCGGTAACCTGGGGTAACGGCAGCAGCGGTACCGTAGGTGTGGTGGCGTCTACCAATTCGTTGATCGGATCGACTGATCTGGATTTGGTTGGCAGTCAGGGGGTGGTGGCACTCAGCAATGGCAACTATGTCGTCACCAGCCCCTACTGGAATAATGGGGCGATTCCTGGGGTAGGCGCTGTCACCTGGAGCAGCGGTTCGAGCGGAATCTCGGGTCCGGTGACAGCCGCTAATTCACTTGTCGGCAGTCAGCCCTTCGATTCGATCGGTTATCTGGATTTCGGGCGCAAAGTGGCTGCGTTGAGCAACGGCCATTACGTCGTGGCCAGTCAATTTTGGGACAACGGCGCCATCACTGATGCCGGTGCAGTGACCTGGGGCAATGGCAACTCCGGCAGCTTTGGCGCGATCACGCCCGCCAATTCCTTGGTCGGCGGTTCAACAAATGACCAGCTTGGAAAACCGGATGTATTCGGCGGTGGCGTGGTCGCGCTGACAAATGGCGACTATGTGTTCGCCAGTCCGTTTTGGGATCGGGCTGCGGTCACGAACGCAGGTGCCGTCACCTGGGGCAACGGTACTCATGGAAGCAGCGGATTGCTGACTGATATCAATTCGATGATGGGCAGTGTCGCCAGTGATCGAATCGGCGGTGCGGGCATCATCGCATTGCGCAATGGACACTATGCCGTACACAGTACGATCTGGAACAACGCCGGCATCGTCAACGGCGGTGCCGTCAGCCTGGGGTATTCGGACGGTACCGTGGTCGGCGACCTGTCGCCGGCGAACAGTGTCGTCGGCACCGTGGCAGACGGCGGCTATTCAATGAGCTCTGGCTACGACGTCGTATCCAACCAGCTGGTGGTAGGCAGGCCTTTGAGCAATCTCGTGTCGTTGTTTCGGCCCGATGTCCTCCCCAGCTTCATCTTCGGCGACGGACTTGAAGCGATCCAGCAGGTCAGTGCGGATTGACCCAGGCCGACCCGCTTCAGCAGCGACAAAGGCGTTACAGCTGTGACTTTGCACGGCAAGCCCATGGCTTGTCGTTTCGAAGTTCGGGAATCTTCAAGACGATAGAATCTCGGCATGCGAGGACGAATTGGGCTCAGCGCAGCATCCCCGCCACCGATGCTGAGTTGAAGCCCCACTTGCCGTCGGTACGCAGCATCTCGACCAGATACAGCATCTTGCCGTCTTCATACGGCACGCCCTCGACTTCAAGCTGTGCCGTGTCATCGTTGAGAAGTTCGCCACTGGTGATTTTGGGTTTCTTGGGCAGCCGGAAGCCGAGCGTGGTTTTGGCGTCTTTGAGATTTTCTTCGGGCGTGTTGTAGTCGCGTTGATAGTCTTCGGCTTCGCCAGGCGCGAGCAGAGCGAGAATCTTGGCGAGGTCATCGCCTTGCGCGGCTGCGACCAGGGCGAGGAAGGCCTTGCCGGGATCGCCGCCGTCCTTGGCGATGGGTTTGCCGGGCGCGCGCGAAAGGATGGCACTGTCGAAGTTGACGTCGACGCTCCAGGTCGGGCCATCCATGGATTTGACCGGCTTGGCGACCTGGACGCTACAGCTCACGCGTTCTGTGGTGTTGCTGCTGCAGCTGGCGACCAATGAACCCTTCTGACCCATGATCTTGCCCGACGAATCGATGTATTGCGTGCCGCCGACGTGCGCGTTCATGCCGACTTCGCCATCGCTGCCAATGGTGAAGGCGAGATAGTCGGCATCGCGCACGGCATCGTCGTTGATGGCAGTCGTGTAAGGATCGGTATTCTTGCCAATGGCCTCGCGATTGACCGGTTGTGTTGTCAGCATCACATAAGTTTCAAACTGGCGCGGATTGAACTGGTCGCGAATGCGGAATGCCGCCACTTCAGTGGGTTTCAATGTGTTGTCGCCGAGTGCGAACTGGCCACTGACCGAATCGGCCTGCACCATGGAGGACAAAGACACGAGAACGCAGCCAGCAAGCACGGTGCGCGATTTCGAATAGACATTCATGGTTCGCCCCAGATGAGCGCCGGAAGTTCCAGCGGTTGGCTTGTAATACGAACAAAACGCCGCAGAGGGGACAAAACTCAGGCGCCTATCTTGATGCCAGCGCGCAAGTCGACGATGATCGCGGGCAACGCCCTCCATCCAACCCGCGCTTCCTCCCTGATGACCCATCCCTGGTGGCAACACGAAAGCCACGTCATTCTCGAAGACGACATTCTTTGCGACGGACATTCCCTCACTCAACTGGCACGCACACACGGTACGCCGCTGTACGTATATAGCAAGGCCAGTATTCAGCGGCAGCTGCAGAAGATGCAGGCTGCCCTGGATGAAGTCGGGGTAGCGCACATCATCTACTACGCAATGAAATCCAACCGCCACCCTGGCGTGTTGCAGGCTGTACGCGGGACGCCGGGCGTGGGTCTGGATACCTGTTCGCCGCGCGAGGTGGAACTGGCGCTTGCTGCCGGCTTCAAGCCGGAGGAAATATCTTTCAACGCGGGCATGCTGGCGTCGCCGGAACTGGCGTACCTGGCTTCCACCGGCGTGCATTGCACGCTGGATACCTTGTCGGGTCTGCGGCGCTATGCCGCGGTTGCACCCAAGGGTACTGCCGTGGGTTTGCGCTTCAACCCGGGCGTGCGTGTGGGCTACAGCGATAACCCCAAGCTGACCTATGGCGAGTCGAAATTCGGGTTCGAGCCCGCCGATCTCACGCATATCCTCGAAGAGGTAGCGGCACTGGGCCTCTACGTCGATGCCATTCACATGCATATCGGCTGGGGACTGACCGAGAACAGTTCGCCGCAGGTGGCCAAGGCGTTTGGTCGGCTGGCCAGCATTGCGAAACATATTCCTGGATTGAAATACATCAATGTCGGTGGCGGGCTGGGGGGGCGTTATGTCGCAACCGATCAGCCGCTGTCGCTGGCGTCGTGGGCGGACATGATTGCCGAAATCCTGGCGCCACTGGGTGCCACCATTCTGTGCGAGCCGGGCACGTTCGTGTCGGCATCCTCCGGCGTGTTGCTGGTCGAGACCAATACCATCGAAACCCGGCGCGGTGTGACCTGGCTGGGTATCAATGCCGGGTTTGCCGTCAATCTGAATCCGTCGATGTACAGCATTGCACTGACCGCGATCGCATTGCAGCAGCCCAGCGCCTGGGCGACGCAGCCGTATGCGATCGCCGGCAATATCAATGAGTCAGGCGATATCTGGGGCCGCGATGTGCTGCTGCCGGTGATGCAGGAAGGCGATCTGATCGCGTTCTTTCCCGCCGGTGCGTATGGCGCCAGCATGTCCAGCGATCATTGTCTGCGCGGGCGGGCTGCTGAGATTGCGATTTAGGGGATCTCTGATAAGTTCGTGGTCGCGGACGTGTCGCAGTTTGCTGCTCTTTCTCGCCTTGGCGTGAGTCCCCACGACAATGGATGTGCACCATGCAGCTTATTCGAATGCCGTTTCTGTTGTTGTTTGGCTTGATGTGCGCGAATGTCAACGCACAATCGTACCCGGACAACTTCACCCATCTGCGCGTCGTCGGCAATCCCTCATCAGCAGGCGAAGCGCTGGTCGCGCGCGTGGAGTACGGGGGATGTCCACCGGTTGAGTTACCGGGAGACACGCAGCTGACTATTCAAGGTGCCGAAGTCACGCTAACCCTCTCGATGATGGTCCCGCCGGGCGGGATCGCCTGCCTCACGCCGCCACCGAGACCGTATGATGATGCGGATTTCGCGCTCGGCAGTTTCAATCCGGGCTCTTATACGTTGAACTTTGTGGTGATCTCGACTTATCCCGGCGTGACCTATCCGCCACTGACGACTACGTTCACGGTCGGCGCAGCAAGGTCTATCCCGACGCTGTCTTCCAATATGTTGATCGTGATGATGCTGGCAGTCGGTGCATCTGGGTTGGCACTCCGTATGCGCTCATTCGGCGTCGTGTCGTGAATGCCCCGGTGCGTGGCGGCCGCTTATCCCCTGGGCCGCGGGCTTCCAGCCGCTTGATCACGATCAGCACGATGCCACGGATGCACCATGGGCATTCTTTGGGACTAGACTCGACGGGCCGTCCGGAAGTCTCCGTCATGACGAACTCAGCCCCCAGCGGCACCGAATGCGCCCACCCCAATGACGCGCTGTTCGAACAGGTTTACCAGGAGCTGCGACGCATGGCGCATCGCCAGCGCGGGCCACGTGACGGCGGGACACTGAGTACCACGGCGCTGGTACACGAAGTCTATTTGCAGATGTTGCGCAGCCATGGTGAGGGGTTCGCGATGCCATCGAGCTTTTTCGCTTATGCAGCACGAGCAATGCGGCATATCCTGATCGATCATGCGCGCGAACGTCTGCGCTTGAAAGAGGGTGGTGGTCTGCGTCGTATCGATCTGGATCAGGTGGGTGTGGACATTGCGGCGGCGTGTGCCGAACAAGCCCTGGAACTCGACGAAGCCATGTGTCGCTTGCAGGCTGAACATCCGCGCGCCGCCGAAGTTGTCGAACTGCATTACTTCGGCGGGTTGACGATTGAACGCATCGCTGAAGTATTGGGCTTGTCCTCACGAAGCGTCAATCGCGACTGGCGATTTGCCCGCGCCTGGCTGCGCGATGCGCTGATGCCCTGATGGCGCATATCATCCCCTGAAACCGCCTTAACCTCTGGCCAAGTCCGGAGCGGCGATAGCCTCCTGAGTCAGGGGCGAAAAACCGCAGGTTTTGACCAGCCAGCGCTGTTAAAAACGACCAGCTAACGCTGTTAAATACGACCAGCTCCGCTGTTAGAAACCGGGTGTGCCAAGCACTAAACTGTGTAGCGAAGACGATGTGGTGATCTATTCAAAGGTTTCTTAAATACCCTCTGAACATGCGCGGGCATCGAGCATGAACAAACAGCCTCTGAATGATTGGTTCGATGCGGCATTGGCGCGACCAAAGAACGAACGCCTGAATTGGCTGCTGCAGGAGTGCGCCGACGAGGCCCTGCGCCAGCGTGTAATCGAGTTGTTGGCTGCGGATGCGCGTCAAGACGCCGACGTATTGGATACTCCAGTGCTGGAACTCGCATCGCGTATTGCCGTCGAGGCGCCGAATCTCGATGCCGGGCAATTCATCGGTATGCGCGTTGGCGCGTTCCGCCTGCAACGTCTGATTGGCCAAGGCGGCATGGCTGCGGTTTTTCTTGCCGAGCGGGTCGATGCTGATTTTGCGCAGCGCGTTGCGGTCAAGCTGTTACAGCGCGGGCTGTTCTCGGCCCTTGAGCAGAAGCTTTTCCGCCGTGAACGTCAGGCACTGGCATTGCTCTCGCATCCCAACATCGCCCAGATCATCGACGGCGGCGTCACCGACTCGGGCGTTGCCTATCTGGCGATGGAATACGTTGACGGTGTAGCGCTGACGCAATACTGCAGCGATCGGGAGCTGGGCCTGGAGCACCGGTTGCTGTTGTTTGCGACCGTTTGCCGGGCCGTCGAGGCTGCGCACCGCGCGCTGATCGTGCATCGTGATATCAAGCCGGCGAATATTCTGGTCAGCAATGATGGCAGCGTAAAATTGCTCGACTTCGGCATTGCCAAGCTTCTCGAAGGCGATGTCGAACCGTTGCCGCAAACCCACCTGGCGCCACTGACACCCGAGTACGCTGCGCCCGAGCAGTTCGATGGGGGCGCAATCACCACCGCCACCGATGTCTATGCGCTCGGCGTGCTCTTGCATGAATTGTTGACCGGCACCAGACCGCAGCGTGGAACTCGTCGCCCGTCGTCGCAGTGCGTCGAGCTGGACAACGTCGAGACGATCGCCTTTCCGACGTCGCCACAGGTGTTGCGCCGCCTGCTCAAAGGCGACCTGGACAACATCATCGGCAAGGCCATAGAGACCGAACCGGAGCGTCGCTATGCCAATGCCGGTGCATTTGCCGACGACATCGAACGGCATCTGCGCGGATTGCCGGTTCATGCGCATCCACCATCGGGCTGGTATCGGACGCGCAAATTTGTCCAGCGCCATCGCGGCCGCGTGGCGATGACGGTGTTGCTGGTGATCGGTGTGCTGGTCAGTTTGCTGGTGGCGCTCTGGCAAGCCGATGTAGCGCGCAAGGAAGCCGCTCGCGCAAACATGGTACGGGACTTCCTGGTTGGCGCCCTGGATGCGGGTCGCGTACATGTGCCGCGCGAACAGCGTCCAACGTTGTCTGATCTGATCGCTGCAGCGAGAGTGAAAATCGACGCAGACCTTCAGCTGGATGTCGAAACGCGTGCCGAAATCCTGCGTACTTTAGCCGAGGTCAGCTGGAGCACGGCTGACTCGGATATGGCAAGAGCCTTGTTCGAGCGCGCCATCAGCGAGCGCGAGAAGGTGTCTGGGCGGGAAGATCCGGAAGTCGTCATGATGCGTGCACGGCTGGCGGAATTGTTCGTTGACACCGGCGAAATCGGTGCGGCGCAGCAGGTGATCGATGAGATCGCCGAAATGGCTTTTCATCGCGTTGATGCCACAGCGGTGGAGATTGGCATTGCACGCGCGATGGTACGCCAGCGCGATGGCCAGGGCGAGTTGGCGGTTTCCGATTTGCCGCGCTTGCTGCGCCTGGCAGAGTCGGTGTTCGCCGGCGACGTGCGCAGCGCGCTGGAGACCCGGCTATCCATCGGTGGCATCTATTCCAGTGCGCGCGCCAACATGGAGGCAGTGCGATTGCTCAAGCCCAGCCTCGCCGAATGGCGTTCGCGCGGATTTCCGGAAAACGCGTTCGTCGCCATCTCGATGTCGAACCTGACCACGGTGCTGCGGGGCGTTGGTGACGCCGCGGACAGCATCCGCATAGGCCGTGAATCGCTGACGCTGCATCGCCGCATCTTTGATGCCGATCATCCCGAGATTGCGTTTGCGATGGCGAATCTGGCGGCAAACCTGGCCATTGACGGCCAGATCGATGAAGCGCTGGCACTGCACCGGAACGCACTGGAAATGCGACGCGCGGTGTTCGGTCCGGATAGCGTGGAGCTGCTGTCCTCGCTCAGCGGTCTGGCGCATATCGAACGAGTGCAGCGCAACTTTGATGCGGCGCTGGCTTATCTGCACGACGCCGAGAGAATCTGCCGGATTGGTGACCATCTGCGCCAGCCCAACTGCACGCGCATTTTGCACAACGTGGCGTACGTCAACTATCAGATGGGGCGGGATGCGGATGCCGAGCGTTTTGCTCAGGAGACACTTCGAGTCGCGCAACAGACTGGCGGCGACGGGCATCCGGATGTCGCAAGTGCCTGGTCTTTGCTGGCTACGGTCGCCAGTGGCGCTCTGGCGTTTGAACGTTCACTGGAGCGGATTGATAAAGCGCTGGAGCTGATGCATGCCAATCCGGATACCGGGCAGGAGTCCCTGCAGCTCGCGCGTCTGCAACGCGTCGAGACTTTTATCGGCCTGAATCGTTGCGCTGAGGCGTTGACCGAAGTGGAATCCATACTGCCGGCATGGACAGCCATCACTTCGCCCAGTCACTTTCGCCTGGTCTCGATTCTTGAATTTCGCATGCGGGCGCAACTTTGCCTCGGCGATGCCGCTGCAGCTGGGGCCAGTGCGCGCGCAGCGTTGGCATTGGGCGTGGATGAGAGACTGATCAAAGCGGAGACGTTGCTGTTTTTAAAGGCGACAGCGACTGTGCCGTCTCCGGCACATTGATCCCGGTACGCGCCTTGGTGCGACGCTCGGAAAAGTTTTCGCCATCGAAGATCGCTGTCAGCGTCTACTCGAAGTCATCGCGGAAAAGTGTCGTATTGAGTGCACCAAACACTACGTAGCTGCTGCCTGACATGGTGCCGTCCGGACCAGCATCAGGGGCGCCGATGATGATGTCGTCGAGTCCATCGCCGTTGAAATCGCCGGCGCCAGCAACGTCCCAGCCACTGTAGTGATTCGCGGAGGCGCCATCGAGTTGAAGCCCCTGAGTTTCAGTCAGTGAGCCGAGTCTTAGCGTTGCAGGAAATGCCAAGTTGCTCTGCCCGAATGCAATGTAGCTGCTGCCGGAGTTCGGGCCATTCGGGTCGGCGCCATCGGCTCCGATAATCAGGTCGTCCAGTCCATCCCCGTTGAAATCGCCAGCGGCGGCAACAGCGCGACCGGTATAGTGGTAGTCGCCGACACCATCCAGACGAAAGCCATTGCTGCCGTCGAGCGTGCCAAGACCAATCGTCGCAGGAAATATCGAGCCGGTGCGCCCAAATACGACGTAAACACTTCCGGAATCCGTGCCATGAACATTGCTGCGCCGGGCACCGATGAGCAGGTCATCGTGGCCGTCGCCGTTGATGTCTCCGGCAGCGGAAACGGCATAGCCGCTGATGTCGTTCATCGCTTCGCCGTCGAGACGAAAGCCGTTGCTGCCATCAAGCGTACTGAGATTGAATGTTGCGGGGAACGCGGCATCGCTGCGCCCGTACACCACATAACTGCTGCCCGACCCACTGGCGCTCTGATCTGCGGTGAGCGCACCGATGATGAGGTCGTCGACTCCATCGCCGTTGATGTCCCCAGCCGCATCAACGGCAAAGCCGCTGTAATCCCCGGCAGCCACGCCCTCCAGACGGAAGCCATTGCTGCCATTGAGTGCGCTCAGGTCGATCAGCGCGGCGGCCGCTGCGCCAATGTGCCCGAAAACCACAAAGCTGGCACCCGAGGCGGCACCGTTCGGGCTGGCACCGAAAGCGCCCACAATGATGTCGTCCAGTCCATCTCCGTTTACGTCCCCCGCATCGGCTACGCCAAGTCCCGTGGAATCTCCGGCGCCTACGCCGTCGAGTCTGAAGCCATTGCTGCCGTCGAGACTACTGAGGTCGCGCGACGCCGGAAATGCTGAGCCACTCTGCCCGAATACGACGTAGACGCTGCCGGAGTCGTTGCCGTTCGGATCGGCAGCGTAGGCGCCGATAAGCAGATCACCCAGGCCATCTCCGTTTACGTCACCGGCGCCGGAGACGATGCGGCAATAATCGCCGGGTATGCCATCCAATCGAAATCCGTTGCTGCCATCGAGACTGCTGAGGTTGATGACGGCTGCAAACGCCGTGGCATTCCGCCCCAGCACCACATAGCTGCTTCCGGAATAGGCGCCGTTCGGATCGGCGCCCATGGCGCTGAGGATGATGTCGTCCATGCCATCGCCATTGATGTCGCCAGCACCTGCAACGCTGAGGCCGCTGAAGTCAAAGGGTGCCTCGCCATCCAGACGAAAGCCGTTCTGCCCGTTCAGGTCGGCGAGCGAAATAACGTGTTGCTGTGCCGATATGTCGAGCGCGAGCAATGTGCTGGCGGCGAATGCCGACCTCAGCGCTACGACCAGGGGCAGCGGTCTGACTCGTGTGCGATTCATGTTGATCTCCATGGTGTACGAGGGGTGCGCCGGATTCAGGGGTTCCCTGGCTATGTTGGAGTTGGGTACAGGCGACGTATGGCCGCAAAGTGCGACATGCAGTCGCGTATGGATCGCGCTGTAGGAGCAACGTGAGCCGTGCTTCTCAACGCTGCGGGCAGCGTATGCAGTCGCGGCTCACGCCGCCCCCACATTCGCGCTCCTGAATACCCCGCATGACATCCGTCATCAGACCGTTCTGACAGGCTGACGCTGTTCTCGCGTGTGCGCCTGTGTTCAGATGCCGACCATGACCGACGCCATCATCATTTCAGAGATACACAAATCCTTCGGAACCAAGCAGGCGGTGCGCGACTTGAATCTTCGCGTGCCGCGCGGCGCGTTGTATGGCGTGATCGGGCCGAACGGCGCCGGCAAGTCCACCAGCCTGCGCATGATCCTGTCGATCCTGTTTCCGGATCGCGGCCGCATCGAGGTGCTGGGGGAGGATTCCGCGCTCAAGGCCAAGGACCGCATCGGTTATCTGCCCGAGGAACGCGGCGTCTATCGCAAAATGCAGGTGGCAGCATTTTTGCAGCACATGGCCATCCTCAAGGGCGTGCGTCGCGACCAGGCGAACGCGCGCGTCAGCGACTGGCTCAAACGTGTCGGCCTGCCTGAAGTGGCGCGCAAGAAGTGCGAGGAGCTGTCCAAGGGCATGCAGCAAAAGATTCAGTTCATCGCCGCTGTGATTCACGACCCGGAGTTGCTGATTCTGGACGAGCCCTTCAGCGGGCTCGATCCGGTCAACATGCGCCTGCTGCGCGATTTGATTCTGGAACAGCATCAACGCGGCACCACGGTGTTGTTCTCGACGCATGTCATGCCTCAGGCCGAGCAGCTCTGCGAGCACATCGTGATGCTGCACGATGGACGCAAGGTGCTGGATGACAAGCTGGCGACCATTCGCGCCCGCTATGCCCCGCGTGCTCTGCGCATGGAGCCGCTGGCCGCGGATGTCGACGTGCCGTCGGCCTTGTCCGCGCTGAGCTGCGTAGCCGCAGTCGCAAGGACCGATGGGCATTACCGCATCGATCTGCACGAAGGAGCGCGATTGGACGAGGCGATACAGGCCGTCGCTGCGCGCATCGCACCGAGCCGGCTGGAATTGGTGCGGCCGACGCTGGAAGACATCTTCATCGATATCGTTTCTCAAGGCGCTGCGGCGGAGGACAAGGCATGAGCAAGATCCTGCAGATTGCCTGGCGCGAATTCGCGGCAACGGTGCTGACCAAGGGATTTCTGATCGGACTGCTGGTGATGCCGTTGATGATCGGCATCATGGCAGTGGTGATGCCGTTGCTGATCAATGTCAAATCGCCGCCTATCAAGGGCGAGATCGCATTGCTGGATCGTAGTGGCACGGTGTTGGAGCGACTGCGTCCGCAGCTTGAGCCCAAGGCTTTTGCCGAACGCCGTCGTGTCTTTGATCAGAGGCTCAATGCCGCGATGCCGGCGGCGGCCAGGGCATTGGCCGGCAGTCCATCTGCCGACGCGCAGATGAAGAAGGCCTTGAATCAGTCGATCGGTGAAGTGCCTGAAATCAAACTCTCGCCCATCGACGCGGATGCCGGACTGGATGCCGCCAAGGCCCGATTGCTGCTGAAGAAATCCGATGCCGGCGCATTGCTGGCGGTTCTGGTAGTGCACGATGACGCCGTCACGCAGCCCGTGGCCGGCAAGGAACTCGGCACCTATGAATTCTTTACCCGCGAAAAGCTGGATGATCGACTGGTCGGCGAAGTGCGCGAGGCGATGAAGACCGCCATCATCGATGCCCGCCTCGCCGAGCGGCAGCTCGACGCTGGTGAAATCCGCGCCGTCACCAGACTGGCGTATGTGCGCCCGCAGATCGTGACCAAGGATGGCGATCTGTCTGGTAGCGATGTGGTCAATAAACTGCTGCCCATGGCCTTCATGATCCTGATCCTGATCGCGGTGATGACGGCCGGACAGCAGCTGATGACTTCGACCATCGAAGAGAAATCCAGCCGCGTCGTCGAAGTGCTGCTGGCCGCGGTGTCGCCGACGCAGTTGATGGGCGGCAAGATACTGGGCCAGATGGTCGTTGGTCTTTTGATGCTGATGGTTTATGGCGGCCTGCTGATCCTGGCATTGTTCAGTTTTTCGGTGCTCGGCCTGGTCGACCCCTGGCTGCTGCTGTATCTGCTGATTTTCTTCATCATCGCATTCACCACATTGTCTGCATTGATGGCCGCCATAGGTGCTGCGGTCAACGAGCTGCGCGAGGCCCAGGCCCTGCTGACGCCGGTGATCCTGGTGGCGATTCTGCCGTCCATGCTGTGGATGCCGATCAGCAATGATCCGGATTCGATGTTCGCCACCGTGCTCAGCCTGACGCCGCCGATCAGTCCCTTCATCATGATGCTGCGCATGGCATCGAATACGCCGCCGCCGATGTGGCAGGTGTGGCTGTCGATCGCGCTTGGCATTGTCGGCATGCTCGCCGCTGTCTGGTTCGCCGGAAAGGTATTCCGCATTGGCCTGCTGATGCACGGCAAGCCGCCTAACTTCATGACGTTGATTCGCTGGGTGCGGATGGCGTGACCAACAGCGTGGGAGCGGCGTCCCGCCGCGAAGCTCTTGCCTTTGCATTTGTAGAGCGGGGCTTGCTCCGCTGCCTTTGATCT
>JANMUE010000540.1:0-2167 GCA_031391205.1 Lysobacterales bacterium
GGTTTCGGCCGCGACCGTATGCTCGCCGACATGGACGCCTGGGGCTATACCTTCCGCCTCGGCTCCGCGCGTGCCTGGTTTGAACAGGAAGCGGACGATGCGCGGCAGTGGTTGGTGCGCGAGGGTGTGATTGATGAGGGGGCGCAGATTACTTGGCGGTGTCGGAGCTGAGAGCGATTGCTGCTGATCAATCACAATGGACATTCCAGATCGGATCAACGCCACCCTTGTGTCACGCGTTGCCTTGAGCGCATCGGTTCGAAACGTTTGTTATCCGATGATTTTGTCGTATTCGGCATGGCTTCCGATCCAGAACCACGAAATGCCGGCCTCTACATCGACGCCAACAGCACGCCAATGTAACCCGACACGAGCAGACCAAAACTCGCCAACCTTCTTGAGATGAATAGAAGGATGACGAGGGTTTGAGTTCATGAGAGCGAAGCAGCGATCCGCAAGCTGCTGTACGTCAGCGGGCAACGTACGATAGTGATACCAGAAATCTGGAGAAGCAAAATGATTCAAAACTTCGTGCTCTTACCTTCCCGGTGAGACTTACGTGCTGCTTCCGCCAGGGCATCAAGCTTTCCCCCCTTTACGTCGGCCTCAAACTGTTGATCCCATGCCTGAGCGTCGAATTCTGCATACCATTTTCGAAATTCCGCCAACTCCGGGCCGGAAAGGTTGCGGACTTGGTTCTCAACTTCCTCTAATTTACGCATATGTCACCTCGTGCGTTCGAAGTATACGCACCTGAATAACTGCTGTCTTTTCATCGGATAACGCTGCCGCTCATGGGGAGCGAGTCTTCGAGCGATCACATGAAGCGGTTGGTTAGCGCGCATAGCTTTCCTTTAGTGCTCTTGTTTAGGCGATGCTGATTCGGGCTCATCTTCTTTGTTTGCTGCCGTAATAGATTGCTTGGTGACCTGAGTTCTCATGTTATGAGCCGTAGTTCCGTAACACTCCAATAGATACGCATAGCCAGGTTCGGCAGAAATTGTTGGGAAGTTCTGAGTGATCCTAAACCCAGCGCCATTGCATTCGACGCGAACCGAATAATTTCCCGGCTTTACGTAAACGTCACCGATGGTGCCAAATGGCTTTCGTTTTAGACTTGGTTTTTCTTGGCCTTCGACCGTCACGGATATGATCGACGCTGCGAAGCCGGTGGAAAAACTAAGGAGGATACGGGCTCCTTTGTTTCGGGTAACGTTCGATATGCCACGCAGAATCGCAACCTCTGTCGGTGGAGATGACTTAGAGACGCCTAGATAGTCAGCGTCCGCAGCGTTGGTTTCCGATGCCGTGAAAAATAACAGTGAGATACCGAAGATTTGAATTTTCATAATTAAGATCGCTAACGCCATTGCTCAGGCGCGCGCGTTTCGCGCGTCGACTGCAGAAATTTGTTAGAGCGCTTCATTGCGTAACGTTTGCAGACGGTCGGAACCACACTCCTGACGCAGGAATGATGACCAGCACCAATGCCGAAAGTTGAATGACAAATTGGAACATGCCGACGACCACCAAAAAGCCTGGCAGCGACAGCGCGGCTAGCGAAAATACCAACGCAAGCGGCAGCATAAGCGACCCAAGCAAGAACACCGCAAGCATCAGCCAGCGGGCCCAGTTTCGACCCGCTTTAATCTTGGTTGCACAGAGCACAAGGAACGCGATGGTGGTGAGGTTTGAAATGACTGTACCACCTGAATTCCTGAATGGCAGTAATCCGATATACGCCACTATGGTGAGCAGCATCGTGATTGCCGCCGAGATCCACAGCAACCGTTCTGCAAGAGTCACAGACAATGGAGGATCTTCTGCAGAGTTCTGGTTCATGTTTTTCTTGCTCTAACTTAAATTCACCGTCCGAAACGACGGTTTACAAACCGTCGTAGGGTTGAATACCAGCATGCCGTCGCTCCTTGGTTGCTTGCACTTCAACGAGTTGATGGCTTTTTAGCACGTCCTAAAAATAAAACCAAACCTGTCTTGGGCGACTTGAACTACTGTCTCAGTAGCCAACTGCTGCCGCTTTGGCTGTACCATCGTCGAAGCGAAGTGGTAGTCCAGGCTGGATGCCGCGGTATCTCCATGAAGCGCCATCTATAGAAAGTTCCGAGGTGAATAATGAAAGTGCAAAACATCGTTGCTAAGAGTCTGC
>JANMUE010000564.1:0-18274 GCA_031391205.1 Lysobacterales bacterium
GTCGCTGTTCCGACTTCCCACCGTGCCGCACGCGTGACGAAGAACAGCGGCAGCAAGCTGCCGCACTCCACATCGCCGCGCACGCTACTGCCGATCGCAGAGTATTCTAGGAACTCGATCCAATGGACATCCCGGATCGATTGACGTTCGACAGTAGCAAGGAAGTTGATGATGATTACTTGGCGTGGACTGGGATTTCTGGGCTTCATGATTCCGCTGGCCTTCGTGGCGCTGGCGATCAGCTTTGGCGGTACCAACAATTTCGGCGCGATGCGCATTGCGCTGTTGTTGTCGGCTGGCCTGGTCTGGTATCTCGGCCGGCGCCTTAATACTGAAGCGCTGGAAGCCGGCGAGGAAGCGCCGCATCAGGCGTTCGGCCTGTCGCTGCAGAACTCGGCGCTGATCAGCGTCGGTTTTTTCGTGCTCTCTTTCTTCTAGCAGTCCTGATCAGCTCAGACACCTGTAGTGACTCGTTTGAATTTCGCAGGACTTTGTTGTGTGCGTGATCCCCTCTCTCGCTTCGCGGGAGAGGGCTAGGGTGAGGACAATGACGACACGCTGAAAGGCGGCGATGCCCATTGCAGTCCCCTGATGTGCCAGGCCCGGTCCGGGCCTGTGCAACCGAGCCTACGCCGGGCGTGCGGCAGCGACTACCTGATACATCTTGCAGGTGTGGCGCGGGCGACGTCGTTCACGGCGCACTGCCATGGCATTCGACGATCTGTCGTGGGCTGAACAGGACGTTGAACTCGGCGCCGTCGGGCATGCCGTCGGGCGAGTAGATCCACCAGCGCTGCGTGGGGTCGTCGAAATGAACATCGAAGCGCCGGTTGCCAAAAGTGCTGAGCGGCGTGACCATCAATTCGGCACAGCGCACGCCGTCCAGGCGTGTGTTGTCGATCCGGGTTTCGGCACCGGCCAACATCGGCCGGATATTGGATGCACGCGCCACCTGTCGAAACGCGTTGGGACCGGGAGGCTGGGCGTAGACATTGAAAGCACTGGCCGCGGCCACGCCTGCGCCGTCACTGTTGCGAATGCGCCAGCGTCCGCCGGCACCATAAGCCAGCGCGGTGTTGTGATTGTTGTAGACGCCGAGCGCAGCACCCGTGGGATTCCAGTTCGAGGTGATCGCAATCACGTTGTTTGGCTTGTTGTTGGTCGCGACATTGTCGAGGATGGTCTCGGCCGATGCGGGTGCCGGCGACGCCACTTGATGCAGGAACAACCCATCTCCGGCTGCGGCGGTCATCAGGCTGTAGCCTGCGCCGATCGGCATCCCCAGCACGGGGTTCTGATTGAAGATCGACCAGCGCAGGCTACCGTCCTTATAGAAAACGCCAAATATGCTGTTGCTTTCGGCGTAATACAAACCTCGGGAAAAGTTGGGCGTGGTCAACAGCCGGGCCGCCGGCAGGCCATCGAGGCTGGGATGCGAAACTGCCACCGCATTGCCCATGCTGTTTACGGCATTGGCGCGCACATTGAACCAGTTGTCACCATATTCGTAGGCGCCGACGTCGATGGTATTCGGGCCGCCACCGGCCACGGCTTTCAATCGCCGGGAACCATCCGCATCAAGCCCCGGAAATTCGGTGTACGAGCTGAGATTCAGGCCGCGGCCAATCGCCGGCGAGCCGCCACGCAGATAGGGGTAATCGCGCGAATAGAGGAGCGGGTCGGTGAACATGGTTCCTGCGCCTGCGGTGGCTGGCGCGGCGCCGCCGAAATTGCTGCCATTGGCGAAGAACAGGTTGTTGCTGTTGCTGACGTAGCCAATCGGTGGCGCCGCAATCGCATCGCGCACCAGGGCCATGCCATTGTGTGCCAGCAGATTTCCCACGACCAGGGCCTGGATCGGGCGCAGGACGCTGGGCGCCGGTGTCGGTCTGCTGGTGAGCGCGATGGCCTTCTCGAAGTCGACAATGGTGTTGTGTGCGATGGCCATGTCAAACGCGTCTTCGCCGCCTTGAATGCAGATCGCCGTACCGACACCCCAGACCGTGGGAGTCAGTACATTGTGGAAAAAATTCAGTTCAGAGCGCGTCTCGCTACCGAGCGGGCCGTGGGACACCGCACAGATGCCACCATGGACAAAACTGCCGCGAATGTCGTTGCGGGTGACGAACAGAGAGAAGGAGCTGCCGCCCGATGCAATGGCGTGGATGCCGTAGTCACTGTCGATCGAATCGGGGATGCGGACGCGATTGAAGCTGACATGGCCACCGAGCCCGGTTTCGCGTACGTCCACGCGCAGGAAGCTGCCCGGACCGCCGCGTCGCCGGTATTCGTTGTCGTTGATTTCCAAATGCACCGACGGCTGGAAGTACGAGAAAACCTGACGACCTTCGAAATCTATTCCGCTGCTGCTGTTGCCGCTGCTGTTGTCGATCAACAGACGCATGCGTTCGACATAAAATTTCAGCAAGCTGCACTCGGCCTGGTTACTTCGCAAGGTGATCGCTGCATCACGTAGCGTGATACCCGCGATACGCACGGTGAAGGTCGCGCGTGATCTGGGGAGCAAAGGGTCGGAGCTGATACCGATACCGACCGGAAATACCGGTCTATAGCCGACCGCGGCTTCCAGCGTGATCGGGCGCGGAAGAATGAGTGCGGCCCCGACAGCACCGATCGCGGTGACCTCGTTGGCGGCGATCAGCAAGGTGGAGTTGGTGGACAGGCCATTGACGCAGGCTTGCACGGTGGTGTTGCAGGGCGCTGTACTACTCGGCCAAGTGACCGTGAAAGCGTACGCCTTGAACGAAAGCACCATCAGCAGCAGGGCCGACACACTGAGCGGGGTCGATTTGTTCAGAACGCGGTACATACTTTCCTCCGATTGGATGACCTATCCCGCATGCGCGAAGGAGTCACAAAGACGTGCACGGGGATTCTGCGTAGTCGTCCAGTGTGAACACTCCCGATCAGGTCACCGGCCAGCGTTCGCTGGCGGCTGCGGTAACGAAAGCTCAATTCTCGAAACCATCGGCAAACATCGGGCGTCCGCATTCGGTGACCTGGCGCGGACTGAACACCACGTTGAAGGTCGCGCCTAAGGGGATACCGGCCGGTGCAAAGATCTGCCAGCGCCCGGTGTCGTTGACGTAATAGATATCGAATTGACGATCGCCAAAGCTCGACATTGGCGTCACCATCAGTTCGGCGCAGCGATACCCGTTCAATCGGGGGTTGTCGATTTCAGTCGAGTTGCCGGTGCTGTTGCTGGCATTGACCTGGTGACGAAACGCGCTGATGCTGGGCGGCTGGGCATACACATTGAAGGCGGCGGAGTTGAGATAGGCGATGCCGTCAGAGTTGTTGATCCGCCAGCGATCGTCGGCACCGTAGGCGACGGAAATATTGTGGTTGTTGTAGACCCCGCTCGGTGTTGCGGGATTCCAGTTCGAGGTCGCCAGCACGATCTGATCCGGCAAATCGTTGGTGGCCGAGTTATCGAGAATGGCCGCGCTGATTGTCGGGCCGCTGGACGCGACCTGGTGCAGAAACAGGCCGGTGCCAGGAGCGGGCGTGAGCGCGCTGTAACCCGCGCCATTGGGCATGGTCGCCATGTTCTGGTTGTAGACCGCCCACAGCAGCGACGTGGTGTCGTAGAACACGCCGAAGGGCACACTGTTGCTCACCGACCCCAGCGCGAAATTCGGCGTCACCAGTGCCCTGGAACTCTGTGTGCCATTGAGCGACGAGTGTGCCAACCGCAGCGTGTTGCTCGAGTTGTTGCTGCCATTGGCCCGGGTATTGAACCAGTTGTCGCCAAACTCATAAGCACCGATATCGATGACGTTGCTACCGCCGCCAGAGACGTTCTTGAAGCGCCGCGTGCCGTCCGCGTCCAGCAACGGAAAGTTGGCCGGCACTGCCAGAAAGTTTCCGCGCCCGATCGCCGGCGAACCCGGCATCAGGTAGGGAAACTGCAACGAGTAAAGCAGCGGATCGGTAGTGACCGTGCCAGTGCCGGCGGTTGCCGCCGCAGTGCCGGTAAAGTCGGCATTGTTGTCGAAGAAGAGATTCTGGCCATTGCTCACCGCGTCGCCGGGGGCTGCCGCGATGCTGTCGCGACGAAACGCAGTGTTGTTATGCGCCAGGAGATTGCCGAGCACATAACCGGTGATCGGCTGCGTGCTGGCCGGCGGCGTGAAGGGACGCGTGATCATCGTAATGGCGCCGCTGAAACCGACGATGGTGTTGTGCGACACCCTGGCCTCGATCCCGCCTTCACCACCGAATACGCAGATGCCGCTGCCGCTGCCGCGACGCAGTGGCACCAGCACATTGCCGAAGATGCGAATGCTGCTGTTGGCCGGCGTGCCGCTGGCGGCATTTGACAGCGCGCAGATGCCACCAAAGGCGAATCCGCTGCGCACTTCGTTATTGGCAACGGTGAAGTCGAAGCCACCGCTGCCATACGAGCCGATCACAATGCCGTAGGCGCTGGAGCCCGTATCAGGAATGCTGACGCGGTTGAAACTTACCTCGCCGCTGATGGGTGCGGCGGTGGAACCTGCAGCCAGGAAATTGCCGGCACCGCCGCGCCGAATGTACTCATTGTCGTGAACACGAAGATAGACCGGCGCTGTGCCCAGCGCTTCGAAGTCGATTCCGCCATCGCCACTGTTGTCCAGCAAGCGCATGCGCTCGACATAGAACGAACCGCCTGCGCTCGGCAGCAACCTGATGTTGGCATCACGCAGCGTAATGCCGGAGATGCCGATTTCGATGGCCGTCGTCGGTGTGGAAATAATGCCGATGCCGACCGGAAATGCCGGATGAAATCCAGCAGCTGCTGCCAGGGACACCGACTGGGTCAGCCGCACATCCTGTCCTGCTGGACCGGTGTTGACGACATTGTCCGCGGCGATGAACACAATCGATGGCGATGGCGCAGCATCGATGCAAGTCTGCAGCGTGCCATTGCACGGCGCGACACTGTCCGGCCAGACGAAGCTTGCGGCCTGCGCCGGGGTCGCAGCGGCAGTCACCACCAGGGTGACGAGCAGCAACTGCTTCGACGCGCGAAGGGAGGGGTAGTGCGTCATGGTCAACTCCGTCGGCCTGCCGATGCGGCCGTTGCTACCTCACTATTCGCAAGGTGGCGCGGTGAGCGGACAGGTGCGCGCACTTCGCTGCTGCGGTTTGTCCCAAGGGACTTCCTTCGGTCGTAGGCGGGGCTTGCTCCTCCGTTCTGGCTTTTCGCCGGTCGGACAAAGGCCAAAGCCAAAGCAGCGGAGCAAGCCCCGCTCTACAACAGCAAAGCGGAGCGGAAGCTGTCGTCGTTGACGCTGTAGAGTGGGACCGCTCCCGACTATTTCGGCTGCGCGACCTCGAACACCTGATTGCCACTGGTGGCGAAGCGTGTGGGGTCGTACATAGCTTCGAGCTTGGCCGGCAGGGCCTGATAGCGGCCGTGGGTGATGACCTTGGCGAAGTACTGAACGCGGTGACTACCCGAGTAAAGCTCCTCCGCATAAAAACGCGCATAACCATCGCGGAACTGGTGTTCGTAGAACGGCGAGTCCGACGTCAGCTCGCCGAGTATGTGCACCGGCACCGTCGCATCATGCTCCGGATCGACAGCCACAAGCGCGCCAGGCAGGGCATCGGACAGGGCGACATGCGACTGCGTGTTCGACACCTGCAGGTCGAGGGTGACGCGTACCCAATCGCCTACCTGCAGACTGTGTTCGCTGGCGGTGATCCATTTACGGTTGCGCATCACTTCGTATTTGCGCTGCAGCGTAAAGCCCTGCTGCCGATCGCTGTCGCGTTTGGCATCGGCGCGGTAGTCAATGACAACTTCCAGCCACACCGGTTTGTCCTGGATGGTTCGAAGCGTGATGCGGTTCTGCGGCTGCAGCACAAGCGGCGATGCTGTCTGGGCAGCAACCTGCTTCGGTTGGTCGCCGTGGATGGCAAGGGTGATTGCGGCATCGGCGTCGATACGAACACCGGCCGCGGCCAAATCCGCCACTGCCTGCAGGCAATAAGTATTGTCCTGAGTGTTACCGAATTCACCGGAACCTTGCCGTTGCAGCTGCGCGCTGCGCAACCAGCGGTAGGTTTCCATGCGTTCTTCGGCGGTGCCTGCGGTACGCACCAGCACCGAAGCCGCGCGGCACTGACTGCTCTGCATGGAACCCAGCCAGTAGCCCAGGGCATTGTCGCGGTCGCGCGAAAGCTCGACCATGCCGGCGCGTTCAAAGCCACGACCGATCAGCTCGGCACGCAGCCGCGCCACTTCTGGCGCTGTGCGGTCGCGCAGCCAGTGCGCCTGCAGCAGACGCATCAGGCTATCGTTCGACAGCGTGGCAGACTCTATACTGAGCCGCGCCAACACATCGTTATCCCGGAGCTCATTTCCGGCGACTGCCAGCAGCGTTGTCAGCGTCTGCACATCGGTCTTGACGTGGTCTTTCGACAGCGCCGCCCACTGGCCTTTCAAATACTGCTGCAGCCGATGCTCCACTTCCCTGCCGCCCTTCCAGCCCAGCGCACGGAAGCTGCGGATCGCCTCGGCGGTGTAGGTGCTCAGCTGCACATCCGCGTAGTCTTCATCGTTCTGCCAGAACGCGAAGCCACCGGCGGGCGTTTGAAACTGCGCCGCATCCTTGATCCAATCATCCAGGATTGCAAAGCGCGCGGCCGCCGCATCTTCGGCAGATGCAGATGGAACACTCAACAGATCCTGCCCCAGCACCGCCGACCAGGTGCGGCTGGTGCGTTGCTCCCAGCAGCGATGCGGATACGCACGCATGTAGTCCACGGTTTCGGCAACCCCCGTCAATAGCGACACAGGCCGCCAACGCAACACTGCACTGTGGTCGTAGCTGTCATGCGGCTCTGCAAAATCCAGCACCAGGGGTTGCCCGGCCGGCACCAGTACGCTGGACTGGAAGCGCTTGTCGACGATCGGCGCACGCACGAAAACTTCGCCCGCTACAGCGTCTTCGCCAGTGGCATCCTGTGCCTGCACGAGCCAGCGCGCGGTGGTCGATTCGCCTTGCTGACGCGCGGTGTCGACCTGTGTAGCCAGCAGCGATTCGGCATAACCGGTCTGCCGTTGTTCTGCGCGCTTCACCGAAGGTGCCGCGGCACTGTCCAGCTTGACTGTCAGCTGCGCCTTGATGCGCTTGGTTTGATCCTCAGCATTACGGATCACCGCACTGATGCCGAGCTTATCGCCCATCACCGCATGCTCGGGTCCGGTAATGCGGGCCTCGATCGGCAGCTGCGCGAGGAACTGCGCCTTGCCGAATCCGAACTCATTGTCGGCATCGTAGGCGATCACCATCACGGTCCAACCGGTCAGATTGTCGGGCAACTTGAAGTTCAGTTCGGCATGCCCCTGCGCATCGGTTTCACCCTGTGCCAACCAATAGGCGGTTTGGCGAAATTGCTGGCGGATGCGCGCACGCCAGTGTTCGATGTTCTGACTGCCGGACTTGGGCAGAACCACGCCCTCCTCTGCGGAAGTCATCATGAGGTCGCTGCGTCTGATGCGCGATCCGGTGACCTGCATGTACTCCAGCCGCTCGAAAGCTTCCTCTCCGAAAGCGTCGTTTTCGCGCATGAGGTCCGCCGGCTGATACCGGCTGGAAGAGGCAAGCACCTTTCCGAACTCGGCCTGGTCGCGCTCGGCGACTTTGGAAATCCATTGCGTTGGCGTGATCTCGTCGGCGACCTTCCAGCTCTGGAACGATTTCAGGAAATCGCTGTTGTGGGGATTGAAGAAGTCGTCGGCCTCGGCAATCAATTTGATGAGCGCGCTGTCGACCACAGTAACCAAGATTCCGCGCTGGGCCGCCACAGTGAGTTGCACATCGGCTTTCACCGTATCGCCGGGGCGATAGCTCGACTGGTCGGTGTGGATGCGGGCGGTGATCGGCGATGTGCTGCGCACCACCAGATCGATGCTGCTGCTCAGTCGGGCGCGTGGCGATGTGGGCTGCTGCGGATACACCGACACGTTGACCGACGCACCATCGCGCATGGCCTGGGTCACTGTGACGTCGAATGCGGTCTCATCGGGCGTCAGCTCGATCCAGAACGACGCCAGCAAGCCGTCACGTTCGACGTTGACCAGGGCACGGCCCGAGCTGTAAGGATGCATCAGGGTCAGATGCGCTGTGTCGCCAGCGACATACTCGGATTTGTCACCACGCAGTTCAACTCTGGGCGCGTCATCAGAGTCCCATCCCCAGCTATCGGCGGCGTAGACGGTGAGCGATTCCGACGCCTCGTGCACGCGCCCGCGACTGTCGATGATCGCCGCCACCAGCTCGAATTGGCCAGCCGCTGTGGGCGTCAAACTGCAGGTAACCGGTTGCACAGCCGATGTCGCCTCGCAATGGCTGAGCTCTGCACCGCGTTTATCGTCATCGCCATTGAGTGGGTGCCGATACAGCGTCAGACGGACTGGCTTGCCGCTTTGCGCCGCGAAACCCCGGTCGAGTACTACCATGCGGGTCTTCAGCGGCTGGCCAATTCGGGCAAACCAGGTACGCAGCTGCAGGCCGACGAATTCGGTGTTGTGGAAGACTTCTGCATCACCGGCCCAGCCTTCATAACTCTGACCGTCGCTGCCTTTACTGGAGCCATCGGCGCTGAATTTGCTATAGCCCGGCATCCATGGCCAGGCTTCCACGCGGGTCGCCATCGTACCTTCGGCATCGGCTTCACGCTCGTCACTGATCGGTGTCGCATTGTCCTGCGCTTCCAACCGCTCGCTGGCATCGAATACTTCAAACGTGTAGTACGGAAATTTCCGGCTTCGTGGATCGCTGTTCCGGTCGTATTCTCCCGGCACACGGAATATTCCCTCCAGCGTGAGCGTCGCCCCCGCCTGCGGCCCGCCGGAGAAATACTTCGCCGCTGTCGTCACCGTCAGCGGCCCGGTCCAGGTGTCCCAGACGGCTCGATCCGCACTGACGGTGACGTTGACTGCTGGCGGTCTGGGGTTGGCGACCTCAATCCAGAAGCGGCCGCGAAACGGTTGCATGGATGAGTTCACGTCATCGTCGAAGTCTTCATTTGTCACCGGATGATCGCGCACGATGATGTGATGCGGTCCGTGGCTCAGGCTGGTCGGCAAATCGATCTGACCACTGGCGGCGCAGCGTGCATCCAGGGTGAACGGGCCTTGTTCAAGAACGATCTTCTCGTCCTGATCGAACATCGCCAGGTAGTAGCCGGTCTTGTTGTCGACACAGCTCAGTGCCTGACGTTCTTTCCTGCGTACGAAGAAGGTGTAGCGAACGGCTTCGCCAGGCGAATACAGGTGTTTGTCGGTGATGCCCCAAAGCAACGCGTCGCCGATATTGACGCGCAGTTGCGAAGAACCGGGTTCACCGCTCCGCCATTCACCGCGAACGAAGTTATAGAGGTTGAAGGGCGCAACCGCAAAACGGTCGCGGTCGGTGAGGCGCAGCCACCAGGTGTCGTATTGCCAGGCTTGGGTATCGTTTTTACTCGGGTTGTCCGGCATTTTCAGCGCGATGAATCCCGCTGCATCCGTGCTGGCCTCAGCAAACTTCTTTTTGTCATCCCAGCCATAGTGCAGGCTGATGGATGTACCGACGACGGGTTGCCGCGTGTTGCCATCGATCACCCAGATCATCAGCTGCTCGTCAAAATGACGGACGACAAATTCGACATCGCTGTAATTGAATCCGAACTGCGCGCTACCCTCGCCGTCGGGCAATTCGAGGGTGCCGCGCACCAGGGCGCCGCGCTTGTCGAGATAGGGCTTCAGGTCCAACGTCCAATCCTGCCAGAGATTGCCGTCGGCTTTGGGCGCCCTGATGCGATGGCGGCTGTGACGCACGCCATCGCGGGTGACCTGTTGCAGCTTCAGCACCAGGCGTCGGGTGTTGATCGACTGCAGCGGCAATGGCGTGGGTTGATCCAATCGAAATACATCGGGCAATTTGCCGATACGCAACGATCGCGCCCAGATCCGGGTCTTCAGGCGAATGCGGCTGCGCGGCAACGATCGTTCCCAGATATCGGTGGCGCCCACCAGAGCGATATCGAATTTCTGATGCGAAGGCAGGCCGCTGAGCCGGACCACGGCGGTGCGCTGCGACTGCAACGTGACCGGATCGATACGCGCGGTGCTGAGCAGCGATTCGAACTGCGCCTGGAACATCGACTTGAGCTGATGGCGCGTGGCTTCGGACGGTTCCTCGCTGAACCACAGCAGCACACCCGTCGCCGGCGCGCACTCGGGCCTGGGTTGGAAGTAGCCTATCGCAATGGGTTGACCACTATCAGGAGAACAGGTAATGCCGATGTAGGCGAACTCGCGAGGTGTCAGCACCGAGTCGTGACGCTTCTCTGCCAGCAGCGGCAGATCGCCCAGCATCGGCTTGACGCCGCTGCCAAACCCCAGCGTGTAGGAACCACCCGCACGCAGCCCCAGAGGCAGCGTCGCCACGAAACGCTGATGCTCGGGCGGCCCGTTCAGCGCCAGATCCGGCAACGACCAGCGCTGCTGGGTTTGCTGATCGAGCAGATACAACTCGCGCTTCAACGAATCGAGCTCGACACCGGCATCGAACGCGAGCGTGACCTTGCCCGCTGTCAACGACTGCCAGCTGGTTCCTCCGCCACTCCATTTGGGCCGTGGTGTTTCGATCGCCTGACTGAACGCCGCAACGGTCGCGCCTGACACCGACGGCATGGCCGGCACATTCAGTTCGTAGCGCGACGATCCACGCAGGCGCTGCTCGCTACTGAGAAGGCACTGCAGCTCGCGCGTACTCAGCCAGGCCCAGCGGCAGGCGATCTCGGGGGACGCCTGCGGCATCTGTTCTGCCGGTAGCAACTGGGTTTCGGCCTGGCCGAAACCGGCCATGACCACAGGGAAGGTAATGCGGATCTGGTCGGCGTCGTATTTCTCGATGTACTCGATGCGCGGAACGCTGCTGGCGTCGTTCGCAACGCAGGGCGCCAGCGGCAACAGCATCGCCAGCATCGCATAGGTCCATCGATTCATTGCCTATCCCCGAGTTATGCCCGTGCTGCATCGTCAGCAGCACAGTGCAGGCCGTGCAGCAAAAGGTTTTCCCCGATGGTACCGAGTCAGTGAACAGCACAACGGGGGACAGGGCGAGGCGGGGTTAAATGGCAATGACGATGTCGAACGCCGAGTTGCGTACCTGATGAACAAGGCAGCACGGCATCCACGCAGCGTCGCCTCGACTCGTCGCTGCCATGAGCGACGCCCCACGCCACGGAGGCGAACATGCACACGTTGCAGATTTTACGCGGCGACGATCCGAACCGACGCTTGCGCGGTTTGCGTTTCGCACTATGCCTATGGATTCTTTTGGGCTGCATCGGCAGTGTCTGCGGCCAGATTCCGCCTGCAGTGGTGTCGTTGACGGCGGCGGGGGGTGGCCAGGGCTGGACACTGGATGGCCCGGAATTTCTGGCGCGTGCGGGCGCCGCCATCGACGGCGACTGCGACCTCAATGGCGATGGCTTTCTCGATCTGATGATCGGCGCGACCGGTGCCGGTCCCAGCGATCAGGGTATGGCCTTTGTGGTGTTCGGTTCGCCAACGGGTGCGACACCACCATCGAGCTTGAACAACGCCGGCCTGCGCATGACCGGAGAATTGAGTGGCGACGCGACCGGTGCCAGCGTCGCCTGCGTGGGCGACGTCAACGCGGATGGCTTCGATGATGTGTTGATCGGCGCGCCGTTTGCGGATGCCCCCGGCGTGCTCAATACCGGCGCTGCCTATCTGGTGTACGGCGGCGAAAACCTGCCCTCGTCGATGAGCCTTGCCACCGCCGGCTCGCGCTTTCACGGCATGATCAACGGCCAGAAGATCGGCGCCGTTGTGGCTGGCGGTGGTGATATCAATGGCGATGGCTATGCCGACCTGTTGTTGACTGCGCCCAATTTTCCTGCCGGTGCCGGCAATCCGGGACAGGCCTATGTGATCTTCGGCAACGCCAGCCTGCCCTCTGTGTTTGCGCTCAGCGCACTCAACGGCAGCAACGGTTTTGCGGTCGCCAGTACCGAGCCGACGACCGTTTCTCTGGGCACGGCGGCAGCGATCGGTCTGGTCAATGGCGATAATTTTCCGGATGTGGTGCTGGGCGCTCCGGGTGCAGCGCCAGGCGGCCTGGGCAGTGCCGGCAGTGTGTTCGTGGTGTACGGGCATGGCGGCACGTTTGCGCTGCAGACCGGATTGAACACGCTCAATGGCAGCAATGGCTTTGCGATCCACAGTGCCGTCGCCGCTGGCAAGGCCGGTGGCAGCCTGAGCTTTGTGCCCGACTTCAACGGCGATGCACGGCCGGATCTGGTGATCGGTGCGCCCGGCGCGGCCAATGGCCTGACGGCGATCGGTCAGGGCTACGTGGTCTTCGGCGCCGCGAGTTTTTCGGCCAGTTTCAATTTAAGCGGGCTCAATGGCAGCAATGGGTTGGCATTGACCAGTGCAGCGGCAGGCGATGTACTGGGTAATGGCGTTGCCGGCTTGCGCGACATCAATGGCGATGGTCTGGGCGAGGTCATTTTCGGGGCGCCAGGTGCGGATGTCGGCGCTGTCGATGCCGGTGGCGCCTATGTCGTATTCGGTCGCAGCAGCGGCCTGCCGGCGAACTTCGCGCTGTCTTCGCTCAATGGCACCAACGGCTTTCGCATTCAGGGCACGACTGCCGCCGATTTCGCCGGCCAGACGGTGAGCCGTGTTGGCGATCTCAATCAGGATGGCATCGCCGATCTCATTGTCGGCGCACCCGAAGCCGACCCCAATACCACCACGGCGGCGGGGCGGGTCTATGCGCTGTTCGGCAACGACTTCATCAGCAACGATCCGCTGTTTCAGAATGGATTCGAGTAGCTGGGAGCGTTGTACTCTCGCGGCGCTTGGGGTCAGCTACGATGACTGACCCGCTTCGACGCATCTTCCAATTGACCAAAGTCACCAACATCCGGGCATACTCGGGGCAGCTTCATTGAGTTTTGGCAGTCCCGTGGCAGAGGGTTTCTGCCCAATCTTCTGATGCTTCCAATACATCCGGTGGATATTCCTTCATGCCCGAAGCTGCTAAATCTCCACTACCGTGGCGCGATCTGTCGACCTTTCTCTCGGCGCTGCGTTGGATCAGCGCCTGGCTGGTCGTGCTTGCGCATTTGAGGAACGAGTGGTTCGTGCATCCCTCTGCCGTGCAGGCGCACAGCCTGGTAGTTGATGCCTTCTATTGGGTGTCGGGTTTCGGACATGCTGCGGTAATGACGTTTTTTGTATTGAGCGGATATCTCGTCGGCGGCCGCGCGCTCGATGTGCAGCGCTCAGGACAAGGGCATGCTCGCTATGTCGCTGACCGCCTCACACGCCTGTATGTGGTGCTGTTACCGGCCCTGGGGATTTCCTTTCTGCTGGTCTGGTGGGGCACGCAGCTGAGTGGCAATCCGGTCTTGCTCGCACACGCTTCCAACTCGATGACCACGTTGGCCGGGAATGTCTTCTTCCTGCAGACGATCCTGGTTTTTCCATTCGCGCTGAATTGGCCACTGTGGAGCCTGGCGAACGAATTCTGGTATTACCTGCTGACGCCCATCCTGCTGTGGTCGGTGCTGGCCAAACCCATCTGGATCCGATTGCTGGGCGTGGCCGCAGTCGCGGCCCTGCTGGTATTCGTGGGCAAGGAAATCGCCAGCTACTGGGTGGTTTGGCTCCTGGGCATGTGCGTGCGCCTGGGCTGGATTCCCAAATTCGATCGCTGGTTCGCGCTAGTGCTCTGGGCCGTAGTGGTGGCAGCGGTGCGCACATTGCACGAGGCACCTTCGTTGCCGTTGGATATATTGCAGGGCTTGGCACTGGCGTTTGTAATCGCCTCGTTCGAGGGAGCGAAAGCAGGCTCGGTCAGACCTGGACGCGGGGTGCATCACGCCTTGGCGGATTGGTCGTTTTCGCTTTACGTGCTGCACTCGCCGTTGATTCTGTTTGCTACCATCGTGGTCTCCGGCAACCCGGGCAATCTGCAATTGCAGCTGGAGCCGTTCGCCTTTATTCAGTTCGTCTGGATCATGGCGATGCTGCTAGGGCTGGCGTGGTTGTTCGCTTTTGTGACCGAGTTTCGCACTGTCGCGATACGAACCTTTATCTATGCCCGACTCGGGTGGCATCGTCGCCCACCGGACCCGCCACCGCAAAGCCCGACTGCCGAGAGAGCGGACTGACCGAGGAAAAAACCGGTGCCACACGGCCGAGCGGCACGCTGGCAACACGCCAGTTAGGGAACCTCTGAATAAGTCGCCACTTCGACTTCAGCTGTGCAGCTTGTTGTTTGCCGCACTCCACACAAACCGCTGCGTCGATCTTCAAACTGGATCATTATCACCTACCAGATCAGATCATCCGGCACGACGAAGCGCTGATAGTAGGGATCTTCGACGCTCTGTTCGGTCGATGCCGGTGCACGCCCATGATCCAGCACGACGGGGCCGTTGCGCTCGTAGACCAACTCCGCAGCGGCGCGCGGCAGCAGGGTATAGCCCTGATCGTGCTGCACGATCACCAGCGTGCCCTTGGCGAGTTGCTTGCGCAGCGCTTCGTTGACCCAGATGTTCCTGATCGCGCCGTCATGCGTGAACCGATAGGCGATTTCGCCGGCGGGCGCGACCTTGTGCGTTTCGACGATCTGGCGGATCTGTGCGCGCAGCTCATGCGCGCGTGCCTGCGCCTTCTGCTCGGCAGCCAGCGCGCGGTCACGTTCGGCGCGGTCGGCCTGCAGCTGCTTCGCGCTGACACGTTCGTCGTCGTCCGCGACCGGCGCCTTGCCCTGACGCTGCTGGTTCTGTTCGCGCACCGCAGCTGCGATCTTGTGCTTCTTGGCCAGACCGGCTTTCAATAGTTGTTCTTGCAGAGGGTTGCGCATGATGGCCGATGGGGCTCGCAGGAAGACGAGCGACATTGTAACGGCGCCGCAGGCTCAGCGAATCGAGATGACGTTCATCGGCAGACTGGTGAATGATTGTGTGGTGGTGCCGTTATTGCAGATCCGGAAGCGGACAACATCGTCGCTCGGAACCCCCAGGGCCGAGATCATCATGTTGGAAGGCAGTGTGCCGGCAACATTCACCATCACAAAGTCGCCCTGTTGAAATCCGGCGGCAAACGAGATATCGAAAGTTCCACAGCTGTTGGCGTTGAGGGCGACGCCGCCAATCACGCCATTGAAGAACTGGCCACCGATCAGATTGTCGATGCCGACACTGTTGTCGGCGAGTTCGGAACCAGCCACCGCATTCGCGGCAATTTCCGATGCAGTGACTGCATCCGTGGCGATATCGATGGCGGTGATGGCGCCGGTAGCGATCGCCGCGGAAGTTACTGAACTATCCGCCAACTTGGATGCGGTGACGGCATCGGCCGCGATCTTGTCGCTGGTCACCGCACCGATATTGATATCGATATCGTCGATCGCGAAGTCGATGACATCATCCG
The DNA here is from genome assembly GCA_031391205.1 of Lysobacterales bacterium. Taxonomy (GTDB): domain Bacteria; phylum Pseudomonadota; class Gammaproteobacteria; order Xanthomonadales; family Ahniellaceae; genus 0-14-3-00-62-12. The sequence goes on from JANMUE010000564.1 coordinate 15,488, forward strand.
CCAGCCCGGCAGTATCGGCAAAATCGGCGCCATTACTGAACAGCGCATACGGCGTGGCATTCACCGCTACATCGGGTGTCAGCGTGGTGAACGCGCCGCTGGAGGCACCGGGTCGCACACTGATACCGATCAGTCGGTCGGTGCCACTGAAGGTATTGCCGAAATCCAGCTGAGTGGTGAACAGGCCGCCGCCGACATTCACGTCTTCGCGCACTATGGCGGTCGCGGCATTGCTGCCATTGCCAAATTTGAGCTGGAACTGGAAGTCATAGCTGCCGTTGGCCGGCGCGCCGCCGTCATCCAATGTGCCTTGATAGGTGATCGGCGTGCCGACGGCCTGCAAAGCCCCGCTGACAAAAAAGGCGGATACTGCGATCAATACCCGATTCATGGATTGGCTCCAGAGGTGCAGGGGACGTCTTCGAAACTGCTGCAGAACAACGCGTCGGTGCTGTTGCCTGGGCTTCTGGCTTGATGAAATCCGCTCACGAGTCGATACCCGCCGCCATTGCTGACCATTGCCGCGCTCTGACCGGCGGTGACCGACGCACGGTATGGCGCGCCCTGCGGGTCGCCACCGCCGCCGGCTATGACGAATTTGCGCACGGTGTAAGCACCACCCGACTGCGCCTGCACGGTGGCGGCCGATATCAACAACAGCAGGGCCATCGACACGCCGGTCAGGCACGTTCTATTTCGATTCATCGTCAGCACTCCATAGGCGTCGGGGGTTAGCCACCTCGCATACGGATTAATCTGCAAAACGGGGCCATGGACTTCGGGCCCATTGCGGCAGCTGGGGTTGGAATGGGCGCGCGTAGCCTTCGCGTATTGCAATCATTCACGGCATCGGGCGGCAATCGTCGTTGCGGGCGCGTGCACCGCTATCGCGGTATGGGCGTAATCATTACGCTCGGGCGCAACGCATCGCCGATGGGCCGGGCTCAGCGCTTCTGCGTTTCGTGGAAGCTCCTGACCTGGCGATAGGCATCGCCACGCGGAATGTCATAGCGGCCCTGGACCAGCACGGCCAGCTGATGTTCTATGCCCTGCGTCTTCTGCAGCTCCGCTTCGGTCAGCTTGCTCCAACGCAGCTTCGCCGGACCGATCAGCTGCTGCCAACGGGCCTTGGGATCTTCCACCGCGGCTTCGTGAATCGCCGCTGCTGACACAGCCGATAGTGACGTTGCAGCGGTGGGGCTGGCGTTCGGATCGAAGGGCGTTTGCATGGGGATCCCTTGTTTTTGGCTGCCGCAGACACTCGGCAATCTACATCGAGAAGGCCTGCACAATGGCAGTCAAAGCGCGTGGCGTCGGCGTGCCAACGCACACAGCGCCGGATCGCCACTACCGCAGTGTGGCAGCTTGGCGTCCGTATGCCCTGCTCAGGGGCGCAATTTTCTTCGATACCGGTGTGCGCGCTTCGCCCCTACCGCCTTGCTTTCCGGTACCTGACACCGCTCGAGGTTCGTTTTCAGCTTTTCGATCTGATTTGCCTACGAATTCCGCGTTGTAGTGAGTGCGGCGTGCTGAGTACAGCCAACCCGCGCGCAAAGGGCGTGATTGCGATGGCCAGGGTGAGACGACTGAACTATGTTGTTCGATCGGAATGACGCTTGGTCGAAGGCTGTAGGGTAAATGTGACGTCGCCGTATCAACGAATCCGCACCATCGAGAACGCGACAACCTGTTGCCCTGCGAGGTTCAAGCAAGTGCAGTTTTTTCAGAGGACGCCGCTGGCGTCACGCCCTGCTCGAAAAGAGTAGTATCCGGCAACGCTTGATCGCATGGTCCGAGCATCCGGGCGTTGCTCGGCGAACACCCGCACCGCCGCTGCGGATTGCCCGTGGTGGACATCGCTTCGCACATAGCCAAGGCCGCCACCGATGAAGACCTTTCTGAAGATCATGCTGGGTCTCGCCGTTCTGGTGGCGGGCTTTGTCGGCCTGATTTTCTGGATGACGGCCGGTCTGCAGCGTGCCGCCGACCAATTCTTCAAGCACATCGCCGCCAACGACTACGATGCCGCGCTGGCGATGACGACGCCGGATTTTCGCGCCAACACCGATCGCGCGGCATTGGAGGCCTTTGCGCGCAGCAACGGCCTTGATGGCTATAAGAGCGCAAGCTGGACCTCGCGCTCGACGGACAACAATGCCGGTCTGCTGAAAGGTACTTTGATTGTTGCCGACGGTGCCGTTCCGGTTTCGGTGAATCTGGTCAAGCATGAGGGCGAATGGAAAATCCAGAACGTACACAAGGCCGATGCCGGCGTGTCAACGGATTCAGACACTGCGCCGGCTACCAAAGTATCGACTGCACCGGCGCCGGATGCCGACGAACAACAGCAGTTGGTCGCCGCTACCTTTAGGGCTTTTGCCGAGTCGATCAACGCCGATGATTTCGGCACGCTGCACGGGATCGGATCGAGTCGCTTCAAGGAACAGGTCGGCGTCGATAAGTTGCGTGAAAGCTTTTCCGGCTTCGTCGAGCAGAAAGTGGATTTGAGCATACTGGAGTCGATGACACCGATGCTCGATGCCAGCTCCGGCGTCGGGGCCGACGGCACACTGCGGCTGCTCGGCAACTACGACACCAGTCCATCGCGTACTGCTTTCGATTTGCTCTACGAACGCGAGGATGAGCAGTGGCGACTGATCAATATCAATGTTCAGGTGCGCTGAGGCGAACTGGCCGAGCTGAGGGTAGTGTCTCGGTTTGAAAATGTCCGCAACTCTTCTCCCGCGCGCGGGAGAAGATGCCGAAGGCAGATGAGGGAAACCTGGC
>JANMUE010000583.1:0-7949 GCA_031391205.1 Lysobacterales bacterium
GCCAGAAACTTCTCGTGGGACTTGCGGTAAGCCTCTCCGATTAGTCCAGGCACGATGCCCAACGACCACGAGTTCACTGTCTCCGAATCTGTTGCTACAGTGTAGACAAGTGGCGATGAGATGCTGATCTCCGCACTTTCAGAGTGCGCGGAACACATGAACAGTAGGCCTGTCCAACAAAACAAATCTTTGACGCGAGAGTGCATACCCTGATCCTAGTTTAATGCCGAACGCTGCGCATAAAGCGACGCACAAGCGCGTAGCGATTGTGCGGTCGAGTGAGCGAAGCGAACGGCTTTGATGCGCTTGTTATGCCCGCTCATAGTTGTAAGCCGAGCCTTCTTGCCGCAACGTGAGGCTGAGATTCCGATATGCCTTTATTTCAATAACATTATTGCTTGGATCTTCGAGGTAGAGCTTGGCCTGTTCTTCTGGCGTGCCCGCCAACAAGATTTCTGGCTCTTTAAGAAAGGTGACCTTTTTATTCCGAATGTGCTCAGCCAAGTGTTGCCACTTTGACCATGGCAACACAACTCCGAAGTGGCGCTTGCCTTGACGTTCTTTCGAAAGAACCTCATCGGGAAGTAGGTGCAACGTGATTTGATGGCCCCACAACAAAATGTCGAGCCACTCTGCATTTTCGCGGCCGATGTTGGCGCCGAGAACACCGACGTAGAACTGCTTCGACACCTCCAGATTGCCAACTGGAAATGCAAGGTGAAAGATGTGTCGCTCAGTCATTGGCCGTTCTCATGATCAAAGGCATAACGCTTGCGCTAAGAGCGCGCGCATTCTGCGCGTCGCCTCTTGAGCGCATTGTTGGACGGCATTCTCGTGAAGTCGGGATTATTGATGGAGCTGTATGACTCGTTTGCCCACAAATTCCCGTCTTCATTCAAACCAGCAAGATGGCCGCATTCCCGGCACACCCTGTTCTCGTCTTTAAAGTTGAAGACGGCCGCTCCATCCTCAAACATGTATGAATGAGCGCGAGGTGAGAATGTACATCGACGCACCTTCAAAAGCTCCTCTTCCGAAAACACTCCATCAAACATGTGGATACCCTCGACAGGAAGACCTTTCGGATGCTCTGCGCAAGTGTACCCATGACGAGCAACTAATGATTCAACCTTTAAAGCTTGAGCAACGACCTCGCAAGGCACGTCTACGCTTCGATTGATCGCGCATCCATGGAGAGCGATGACCACGACAACCAAGTTCGCTCTGACATTCATAATGCCGACCAACGTTTCGCTTGAGCCGAGAGCAAAAGCGCCTCGCTTTTGCGAATCGGGCGCGTTCTACGCGCGAACTCAAAGCGATTGTTAGGCCATCTGCTGGTGCTCATGATGATTTAAAAGCAGCAATGTTTCTGCAAAATATCATTGCCTGGCTCCGCGGTAACACCCCACGTTGTTCGTCGCCATCTTGTTACCTGTTTAAGAAATGGTTCACCCGGACCTTCAAATGCCGTGACCGAAGTTACGATGGTTGCTCCGTCTTTGGACCATGTACCTTTGGCTACAAACTCATCTCCGATGGTGTCAGGCGAATAGCTAAATTGAAAAGTATGGTCACGGCGTAGCACGAGTGTTTTGCCGACAAACATGTTGCTAAGTTCGTATGTTCCTACAGTCCCGCATGCGGAAAGGCACGCGACGGCGAGCAATATGATGGTTACGTGAAGCTTCTTCATAGTGGCCTAACGCTGCCGCTCATGGGGAGCGAGTCTTCGAGCGATCACATGAAGCGGCTGGTTGGGCATCATAGATATCCGAATTGAAACAAAAATAATACTAAGAGCAATACTGCGTTGGCGGCGAGAAGCACTGGCACAGAAGCCAATCGGGTTGCGTTTAACCAGATAGTCAAATAGCAGGCGGCACCGATAATTAATGCAGGCTTCTGCCACAACCAAGATCCAACCAGGAGAACAATAGTTATTCCAAGCCCTGCGGCATGCTGGCCAGCGCTTAACCGAGCAAAGGCTTGAGGCATCTTCATTGTGAGGCCCAACGCTGCGCATAAAGCGACGCGCAAGCGCGTAGCGATTGTGCGGTCGAGTGAGTGAAACGAACGGCTTTGATGCGCTGGTTAGTTTTCATTAGCCGAACCACGTTTTTGCCAACCAACCAGCAACTAAGCTCGCCGCGATGCCCGCAACCCACTTAACGATTGGGTTCATGCGACGAAGAAAACCAAGAACGCCTCTTTTTTGCTTCTGCTCCGACAAAAACTGGCGCCCTGCGAGAGTAATTGCAGGGCTCACGATTACGTACCCATCGAAAGAATTTGCACCGATGCCTGTTAGGTGACCAGCATCGACCAACTCGCAGGCGGCTTGAACGGATACGCCACTGTTCCGATCAATCTTTTCAGGCAGCTCATTTCGAGACGCCAGCTCTAAGATGTGAATATGATCTTTCATGAAAACTAACGCTGCCGCTCATGGGGAGCGAGTCTTCGAGCGATCACATGAAGCGGTTGGTTAGCCACCATCTTCAATGCCTGTCGGTGTAACAACAAAATGCGAGGTTGGCGACTTTGGGCGAAAGATGCGCCAAAATTCCGCGTCAGGGTCCGAATCCGAAAGTGATGGGAATGCCTCCAGATATAGGCCGTCCTCAAGTGCAAGAGAGAAAGCACCGCCGCGAACAAAAGATACTTCCGTGACGGTTGGCGACTTTGAAAGTGCTTCATTGAGGCAGTTGTAAAGTTTCATTACCTTTTCTTCGTCGTCTTCCGCCGCTACGTAGTCGGCGAACCCAACGACAACTGCGTTGCTACGCGCTAGGCGCCAAGCACACTGAATGTGAAGCGCGTAGTCCCCAATCTGTACTTCTTTGCCTTTCATTGTGGTGTCGCGATGGCGATCACCGAAGGAAATCATCAGCATGCCGGCGGCGAGACCCGGCCCCCACGTTCGTAGTCCTACGAGTCTTCGGAGCTCGCTCTCAACTCTGTTCTTTGGCAAGCTATTGTTCATGGTGGCTAACGCCGCCGCTCATGGGGAGCGAGTCTTCGAGCGATCACATGAAGCGGCTGGTTAGGGGTCTCAATGGCTACACTTGTAGCTGTTGTAAGAAGGATCTTCATTTTTTACTGTGTACCTTTCTTTGAAGTCTGAAAGTTTTAGCGTGTATGTATGTGATTTTTGCGTCCCAGAATAGAAAAAAATGAGGCTAGCTTTTTCAAACATAAATTGATTTATATCAAGTGTAATAAAGCTGCGGCCACTTCTAGATTTCGGATTAAAATTTATTGTAGCTAAATCGTCTACATCTCTACTAAAACGCATATTTATTTCATGCAGCAATATTTCGTTAATGCTTTCTGGTACAGAAATATTTACATGATATGTCGTTCTTGATTCAGACGATTTGCGCTCATGTAAACCCTCTCGCAACTCAAGGCAAACCTTAAATTCCTCCAGAGAATCAGGGGTCATTTCGGTTTTCGGGCTGAAACTAACTATGGTTAACGCAAAGCACGATTTAGACAAAGTAAAAATGGCAATAAAAATTATGAGTTTCATTTGCGACATATATTTTTTTGCCCCTAACGAACTAGCTAAAGCGCGCGCTGTCTTCAGCGCGTCCTTTTTGAGCGACTGGTTGGGCGGCTTTATACGCGCGAAAAACCCACCACAGTGGCGCAGCCAGAAAAAACGCCTGCCTCAGGTTGAACACACAAGTTGCCGCTAATACTGCGCCACTTCCCACCGCCAACACAGAAAGTAATTGTGACCGTGATTTGATGCGGCCGAGCAGCAACCCTGCCGCAAAGATAAGAGGCAAGATAACCGCCAAGGCCAGCATGATGAAGAAATATTGATCGCTGTATGACGGCGAGAAGAACAAGCGCAACGTACCGGAAGTGCTTGAGTGTGGGGAAACGAAAAAAAGAAGTAGCCAAATTCCTCCGAAAGCAATTGCGGCAATCAAGTAAAAACCACCCGCGATTTGAATGTCTGACAGCTTCATGCCTTTGACGCCCAACGTTGCCGCTCATGGGGAGCGAGTCTTCGAGCGATCACATGAAGCGGCTGGTTATGCACTCTTTGCTCCAAAGATACCTTCCCATTCTCCCTCCCAGCATAAGTCTCGCGGCAATTTCCCATCAACGTTTCTGATGGATTCACTTGCGCCTTTTGAGAGCAGATAACGCGCCACGTGAAAGTGACCCATTGAAATAGCATGGTGTAGGGGCGTATCCCCTCGCTCCAAAATGGCGTTTACGTTTGCGCCATGCTCTACCAGTAACTCGACCGCACGAAGGTTTCCCCAAGTGATTGCGATTTTGATTGGCGTATTGCCGAAAATGCCAACGGCATTGATTTCTGGTCGTTGGTCACGACCCATGAAGTCGACAGCGGACCAGACGTCTTCCAGAACTTCATCAACCGAATTGTATGTTCTTACTTCCATTGTCTTAATGCATAACGCTGTGCATAAGCCGAGAGCAAAAGCGCCTCGCTTTTGCGAATCGGGCGACCGGAGGGAGCGAACTTGATGCACTTGTTAGAGATCACTTCAGTAAACCGCGCGCCTGCCAACCGAAACTTGCAATGAACGTGGCCAAAATTACGAGAAAGTCTACCCGGGCGAATACAACGTAAATTTGAGGCAAAACGAGAGGCATGCCTGTTTGAGATTGCCAGATGGAGGAGCCACCAAACAAAGCTATACCGGCACAAACTGCAAAGAACCCCAAGATTGAAACAGCGATGCGTGATTTCAAAAGCAACGCGATACCAGCTGCGAAGCGGGAGACCGGATACATCGATACGGCGGCAAAGAACCACCACGGTGCAAGTGAGGCTACAAGCTCCGAGTGTCTCGAGAACACCAGGCCCAAAGCCATGAGGTGCAGCCCTCCCAAGACTGCAAAGTAGACCCCAGCGCCTCGGGAGCGCCATAGTCCCGAGGTCCGTTTCCGATTACCACCGGCATTCTCAATGACCACTGACATATGCTTCCTGAGCTCTAACGTCTGCCATCACGCGCGTGCGTCTCGCACGTCGCGTGCATGGCATTGTTAGGGTTAAGTTCTTGCGCGTCCACTGTAATTGGTTCCGGAGGCTGTCTCGAACTCCCCTATGTACTTGTAAAGATGCTCCACCAATTCGGCATCTCCGAAGGCCTTTGCAACGCAGGTTGACGACAACAGTCCGCGGTAAAAATAATTCCACGCGTCGTCTACGTGCTCTTCGATTCGGGGAGTCCCGTTCATGCCATTGATGTGGAAGAACGGCGGATCCCCGACACACATGTCCATTATTTGCGGAGACGCAGCATGGACATACCCAGAATATGCTTTGCTAATTGTTTCGCCGGCATCGAGCGCTAAAGATGGATTGAGCTCTTTCCCTCCTAGTACTCTCGTGAGATAGGCTCGAATCTTCTTTCTTGGCGGATAGTTCCGTTTCTGTGTTGAATCGACTGGGCTCTCCGGATTATCGAACTCCTCCGCGAAGAATGCTTCCAGATACTGCCGGTGCATGTCCGTTACCGTATCGTTGGTGATTGCTGCGGCCAGAAAGCTGATGTCTTCTCCGATTTCATCCAGCGTTCTATGAAGTACACCTTGTTCCTGTATGAAGCCGTTAATGAGCAAGACATCAACCGCGTGGAGGCCGCTTACTACGCGAGCCAGTTTCTGTAGCAATGCCTGTTCTATTTTATTTTCAGTATGGCGAAGTACGAAACCGTCTTTCCAGGGCACCCCTTGCGGTGGCGGAACCTGCTTCTCCAATCGGCGAAACGCCTGGCGCATCACGGACAGTGATTGATAAAACAGGTTGCGCATTCCTTCTGAGCCCTAACGCTGCGCATAAGACGACGGCAAAGCGCGTAGCGATTTGCCGGTCGGGCGACCGGAGGGAGCGAACTTGATGCGCTGGTTAGGGTGCATGCTCTCTTATTCCGAGAATTGTCTTCAACGTGTAACAGTTTTCACGGTCAGGAGGCGTCGTCCTGGGCACCACTGACAATTGAAATAGCTCCTGCAAAGGTGTACCCAGACAAGCCACAGATGACTCAAATTGGGCATATTCCCTAGCGATATAGTCAAGCCCCGTGTCGCCTCTAAAATCCGCGCTTGATCGTTCAAGCACAAAAAGCCATTGATGAGAATTATTAGCAGCCACTTTTAACGCATGGTGCGCGATGCCGATGTGCGTAGTGCCTGGCAATAGACTACCGACAACGACTTTCGGTCTATAGAGAAAAACACTAGAAATTTCTCCACCCATAGAAAATCCGCCGTCTGAGCATAGAGGGGAAAAGCCTTTGGCTGGAATCCCACCGTTACACCAGTTACGCGACCACTCTGTAAATACCGACGCTCGTGGAGCAGCAACGACAAGTACTAAATTGCTAGATTGTTCGCCAGCGGCAGAAACGCTAGAAACGAAAACGAATATCCAAACTAGAAAGACTCGTGTCATGGTCTCGTGCACCCTAACGCCGCCGCTCATGTGGAGCGAGTCTTCGAGCGATCACATGAAGCGGCTTGTTGGGCATACCTTGAGCTAGAAATCATGTAAAGCGCTTTCCCTAAGTCTTATACGCACCACTATTGTGGTGGCAACCATGTCACCCAAGCGCTGGTGCGCACGACCAAAAATGAAAAGCCAATCGATTACACCCAGCAACAAGGACAGGAAGTTGCGTACAAACGATTGGGCATACGTGCAGGGTTCCCTAGTTCGCTGATGGATAACGGCGATCCCTAGCACGCGCTTTCCGACACTTTGACCATGAGGCAGACCATCAGCAAGTAGCAAGTAACCAAAGAACAGTATGGCGCCAATTACGAACGCATTTGGGACAGCCATGGATACGAGGAAGAAAATGACCATGGCTGCTGATGCTACAAAGAAATCGATGAGCTGAGCCCCAACGCGCTCCCCGAGAGATGCAAGAGAAGCGATCACCTCTTCCTCTTTCGCCACTAGTTCCTTTACTGCGGACGCAGCCTTTGCTCGCTCTTCGCTTGGGATAGACCTTTCATCGAGTATCTGTTCCAGAGCGTGCTGTGCGATTTCGGTCAGGTTACCTCTACCGCGCAATTCGAGGAGTCGCCCGGTCTCGAGAGATTCATAATTTGCACGAAGATCAGCCTCGGTCACTTTCACGCTATGCTCCTGGTGCCCAACGAACTAACTAACGGGCGCGCCGTCTTTCGGCGCGTCCGTGTTGAGTGCTTGGTTAGGCCACGATTTCATTGCTGCGCACAGTACACTGGATTTGGCCCTACCCACATAGCCTTCGCAGCTTTGAAGAAGAAACCCAAAGCTGCGACTAGTGCAATGCCGCCACCGATTGGGAGTGCAAAAGCCGCGAAGGCCAAGAACCATTGATTCTCTTCGATGCCGGGGTAAAGGAAAGCGGCTCCATAAAGCACGACGAACAAAAACGCGATTTGGCCGAGCCCGTCGAGCGCGTAAAACCCCCACCGCAGTTGATAACGTGCCAATGTTTCGTGTTCGCGAGGGACTGGACCCAACCAAGAAAAAGCAATACGCGTGACGATACTGCGCGGAAAAAGAAAAAGCACCCATACCACTACATATAGACCAACGTAGAAAGTAACAATCTGCTGTTCCATGCATTGAGGCCAACGTTTGAGTTCAGCGGCTGCCGAAGGCAGTCCGCTGGAGGGAATGCAGAGTTTGACCCCTGCCTCAGTTCTTCTCGGGCATCGCGGACGAATGGTGGCTGGTGATGAGCCATTGCTGGCCATTCCACTTGTAGGTGAAGGTGTAGCGAGCCTTGACTACCGAGCCGTCCGCAAACTTGAACGTATACAAGCCTGCGTCGATGGCGGTGTTACAGTCGATTTCGATGGTTCGGCTGTCAATGGTGCCCATGGGCTTACGCTGAAGGAAGTGTTCGAAGTAGTCTTCCTTCTCCTCCGCGGTCAGACGCGGCTTGTTGGAAACCGTG
>JANMUE010000589.1:0-7157 GCA_031391205.1 Lysobacterales bacterium
CGTCCGACCACAGGTCGGACCCACAGAAACAGTTCTCCCGCCACCACCGAATTCCTGGTTGAATGGACGATGGCGCGCTCAACGGGCTACGATTGCGGGCTGCCAGCGCGGCTCTTCCCCGGCACCCGCATGTTTTCGAAGACGCCTTGAACACTCACGATCCAGATCTCGCCACCCCTGCCCCGTTGATCGCCGCGGAGGCGCTGTGCTTTCATCGTGGCGATGAAGCCATTTTCGGACCGATGGATTTTGCTGTGCGTAGTGGCGAAGTGCTGATGCTGGAAGGCAGCAATGGCAGCGGCAAGACCAGCCTGCTGCGGGTACTCGCCGGCCTGCTGGAACCCAGCTCTGGCCGGGTGCTGCGCGAAGGCGTGCCGGCAGATGACGATTCAACGCCGCTGATATTTCTCAGCCACAACGGCGGTTTCAAGCATGACCTGAGCGCTCGCGAAAATCTGCGCTTCGGCACCCGCCTGCGCGGATTGCGGCCAGGCACCTCGATCGCCTCCAGCCTGAAAAGCGTCGGCCTGGAAGGATTCGAGGACACACCGCTGCGTTTCCTGTCGGCAGGTCAGCGCAAGCGTGCAACCCTGGCTGGCGTGCTGGTCACACCGGCACCGCTGTGGCTGCTGGACGAACCCTACGCCAATCTCGATCGCCACGGCCATACCCTGGTCGATCGACTGCTGGAGACGCATTCGGCACGCGGTGGCGCAGCGGTGATCACGTCGCACGGCTTGAGCAACCCGGCGGTTTCCAAACTGCAGCGCGCGACGATGGAATCCGTCAATGCGTGACGCGACGGCACGATCGGCTTTTTTCGGGCTACTGGCGCGCGACGGCATCGGCATGTGGCGCCGCCGTGGCGAATTGCTCAGTCCATTGCTGTTCGCGCTGATGGTGGCGACGTTGTTTCCGCTCGCGCTGGGGCCCGAAGCCGCCAAACTGGCGAGCGTCGCCAGCGGCGTGTGCTGGGTGATCGTGCTGCTGGCCAATCAGCTGACGCTGGATGCGATGTTCCGCAGCGATGTCGAGGATGGCAGTCTCGACGCCATGCTGGTCAGCGGCCGCTCGCTGCCGCTGTTGATGGCGGCGAAAATTCTGCTGCATTGGCTGAGCACCGGCCTGCCGCTGCTGTTGATGGCGCCGGTCATCGCGCTGTCTCTGGGCATGCCCAGGCAGGGGCTGGATACCCTGATGTTCGCGCTGCTGCTGAGCACGCCGCAGCTCAGCGTCATCGGCGCCTGTGCAGCGGCACTCACGGCAAGTCTGCGCCGCTCTGGTATTTTGCTGGCCTTGATCGTGCTGCCGTTGGCAGTACCGGTGCTGATTTTCGGCGCCGGCGCGGTCGAGGCGGTCCTCACCGGTGGCCAGGCCACACAGCCGCTGCTGCTGCTTGCAGCCGGCGCTGTGCTCAGTCTCGCCTTCGGCCCTCTGGTTTGCGCTGCATCCGTGCGCATGAGTGCGAGTTGATCGATATGCATCCACTTTGGCTTTGGTTCCATAAAACCGGTTCGCCGCCGACGTTCTATCGCTGGTCCGGAAAATTCATGCCCTGGCTGTGGATGCTGGCGCTGGTAACCGGTGCCATCGGTCTCTACCTCGGCCTGGTGCGCGCGCCTGCCGATTATCTGCAGGGCGACAGCGCACGCATCATGTATCTGCATGTGCCCAGCGCCTGGATGTCGATGTTCATCTTCGCGTTCATGGCGTTCTGCGGCGCGTTGTCGCTGATCTGGCATGTGAAGATCAGCGAAGTGCTGATGATTTCGGCAGCGCCCATCGGCATGGGATTTACTGCGGTTACATTGATCACCGGCTCGCTCTGGGGCCGGCCGACCTGGGGCACGTTCTGGGTCTGGGATGCGCGATTGACCTCGGAGCTGGTGCTGCTGTTCCTGTACTTCGGCGTCATCGGCCTGTTCCACGCCTTCGATGATCGCCGCAAGGGCGCGCGCGCGGCGGCGATTCTGGCGTTGATCGGCCTGGTCAATTTGCCGGTGATCCATTTTTCGGTGAGCTGGTGGAATACCTTGCACCAGGGCAATTCGATCAGCCTGATGTCCGGCAAGAACACGATTCACCCCAGCATGCTGTGGCCCCTGCTGCTGATGGCTGTCGCCACCAAGTTCTGGTTCGTCGCCAGCCTGTGCGCACGTGCCCGCGTCGAGGTTCTGGAGATGGAATCAGGCAAGGATTGGGTGCAGGCTTTGCTTCCGCAAGGCGCGTCAACTGCGGAGAACGGCGAATGAACCATTGGCCCTTTATCGTTGCCTCGTATGCGGTGTTTGCGCTGTTCCTGATTCTGGATGCCGTGCTGCCACAGCTGCGTCAGCGGCGTCTGCTCAAGACTCTGGCGCAACGCCATCGCCGTCAACGCAACCGGAAAAACGCATGAACCCGATCCGTCGCCGTCGCCTGATCCTGATCCTGCTCGCGCTGGCCGCGCTCGGCACAGCCGCTGCGCTCGTGCTGCTGGCTCTGCGCGAAAACATCCAGCACTTCGTCAGCCCAAGTGACATCCACGCCGGCAAGGCCGCGATCGGTCAGCGCATCCGTATCGGCGGCATCGTCGAGGAAGGCTCGCTGCAACGCACCGGCGAAGCGCTGGACGCACATTTCGTGGTTACCGATCGCTTCAAGACCACGCGCGTACACTATCGCGGCATCCTGCCGGACTTGTTTCGCGAGGGGCAGAGCGTGGTGGCAACCGGCCAACTGACCAGCGCCGATCAATTCGAAGCCGATGAAGTGCTGGCCAAGCACGACGAGAAATACATGCCCGCTGAAGTGGCCGACGCTATCGCCCGTGCCAAGGCCAAGAACGATGAGGTCACCCCATGACACCTGAGCTGGGTCAATTTGCGCTGATCCTGTCGCTGCTGATGGCGTTGTTGATGGGCACTCTGCCCCTGATCGGCGCCCAAACACAACGACCACGCTGGATGGCGCTGGCGCGGCCTGCGGCCTATGTGCAGTTTGCGCTGCTCGGCCTGGCCGCGTCCTTGCTGACCTATGCGTTCATCGTGCAGGATTTCAGCGTGGCTTATGTGGCGCAGCACTCCAACCTGGTGCTGCCCCTGGAGTATCGATTCTCCGCGATGTGGGCCGCGCACGAAGGCTCGCTGCTGCTATGGGTGTTTATTCTTTCGATCTGGACGGCCCTGGTGGCACGCTTCAGCCGCTCGTTGCCGGATGCGTTTGTGGCACGCGTGCTATCGGTGCTTGGGCTGATCTCCTTCGGCTTTCTGATGTTCACCGTGGTCACCTCCAATCCCTTCCTGCGCCACTTGCCGGCCTTGCCCGATGGCGCCGATCTCAACCCGCTACTGCAGGACTTCGGGCTGATCGTGCATCCGCCAATGTTGTACATGGGCTATGTCGGACTCGCCGTGGCTTTTGCGTTTGCCGTCGCCGCCTTGATTGAAGGACGCGTGGACGCGCTGTGGGTGCGCTGGTCGCGGCCCTGGACCCTGATCGCCTGGGCCTTCCTCACCCTGGGCATCGCGCTCGGTAGCTGGTGGGCTTACTACGAATTGGGCTGGGGCGGCTGGTGGTTTTGGGATCCAGTCGAAAACGCTTCCTTCATGCCCTGGCTGCTTGCCACCGCCTTGATCCACTCGCAGGCAGTGACTGAAAAGCGCGGGCAGCTGCTGCGCTGGACCTTGCTGCTGTCGATCCTTGCCTTCTCGCTCAGTGTGCTCGGCGCGTTCCTGGTGCGCTCTGGCGTTTTGACGTCGGTACATGCATTTGCCAGCGATCCCACGCGCGGCGTGTTCATCCTTGCTTTCCTTACCGTGGTCACCGGCAGCGCGTTGTCGCTCTACACCTGGCGCGCGCCAAAATTTGGCGTCGATACCGGATTCGCGCCGGTATCGCGAGAGAGTCTGCTGGTGCTCAACAATGTCTGCCTCGCCGCTGCCTGCGCGATGGTGCTGCTCGGCACCTTGTATCCGCTGGTTGCCGACGTCATGGGCTGGGGCAAGGTATCGGTCGGCCCGCCGTATTTCGGCCTGCTGTTTCCCATTCTTACCGCGCCGCTGTTTTTGCTGGTGCCATTCGGGCCGCTGGCACGCTGGAGGCAGGATCAGGTCGGACGCATCGCATCGCCGCTCAAACTGTCGCTGATCGTGGCCCTGGTCGTCACTGCCATCGCCTTCGTATTTGCCCGCGGTCTGCCGCTGCGCGCAACGCTGGGCGTGCTGGTCGGCGCCTGGGTGATCTTCGGCACCCTGGTCTATGTGCGCAGATTCCGCGCCGACCCCGAACGCCGATCCCGTGGCCTGAGTCGCGAATCGCTGGGCATGCTGCTGGCGCACGCGGGGCTGGGCGTGTTTGCCATCGGCGTGATGGTGGTCGATATCACAAGTATCGAAAAGGATCTGCGCATGGCGCCCGGCGAGCGCGTCGAAGTACGCGGTCTGAGCTTTACGCTGGAAAAGATCGAGCCGCTGAACGGCCCCAACTACCGCGCTGATCATGGCGTGGTCGTGGTGCGTGATGGCGACAGCATCGTCGCCACCATGCATCCGCAGAAGCGCGTCTATCAGCGCGGCCAGGTGATGACCGAAGCAGCCATCGATCCCGGGCTGACCCGTGATCTCTATGTGGCGCTGGGCGAACCGTTGGATGGCGGCGCTGCCTGGGCAGTGCGCATCTATCACAAGCCGTACATCCGCTGGATCTGGATGGGCGCTCTGTTCATGATGCTGGGCGGCTTCATCGCGGCAACCGATCGACGCCTGCGCGAACGCCGCTCGCACGAGATAGCAGCGAGTACGCCCAAAGCCACCGAATCCACGCCCGAGCCTGTGGCTACCGGAGCGGCGGCATGAGTTCGTTGCGCTACGCCATTCCTCTCCTGCTGTTCGCAGGACTGGCCGTCTTGCTGCATAGCGGCCTGGGCAAGGACACCCGCACCGTGCCCTCGCCATTGATTGGCAAGATGGCGCCCGACTTCGATCTGCCGGAGCTGCGCGATCCCACACTGCGCGTCACCAGTGGCGCGCTCAAAGGCCGTCCGTATCTGCTCAATGTCTGGGGCAGCTGGTGCGTCGCCTGTGCGCAGGAACACCCGATACTGATGCGTCTCGCCGCCAGCAATCGCCTGCCCATCGTGGGTCTCAACTGGAAGGACGAACGCGACGCAGCGCTGTCGGTACTGCGTCGTGGCGGCGATCCTTATACCGCCATCGCCACCGATTATGAAGGCGGCACCGCGATCGACTTCGGAGTGTACGGCGCACCCGAAAGCTTTTTGATCGACGGCAACGGCACCATCCTCTACAAGCACATCGGCCCACTGGATTGGAGTTCGGTGGAAAAGCAGTTGTTCGCGCGCCTGACAGCGGAAGCCACGCCATGAAACGCCTGATCGTTCTGCTGATGCTGCTGATCGCCCTTCCGGTCGCCGCGATCGATCCGCTGCCGTTCGCCGATCGCGCCGAGGAAGTGCGTTTTCAGGATCTGGTGCGCGAGCTGCGCTGCCTGGTCTGTCAAAATCAGAATCTGGCCGATTCCGACGCCACTCTGGCCAAGGACCTGCGCGCCGAAGTGTTCGAGCTGATGCGCAGCGGCAAGAACGACGCCGAGATCAAAAAATTCCTCACCGATCGCTACGGCGATTTCGTGCTCTACAAACCGCCGGTCAAACCCGGCACCTGGCTGCTCTGGTTCGGGCCGCTGCTGGTGCTCGCGATTGGCTTCTGGATCGCGCGTCGACTGATGCGCCGGCCACAGGCCGGAGAAACGCCAATCCGCAACGATCAGGACGGAGAATTTTCTTGAGCAATTTCACCCTGACTACGCCCTTCCTGATTGCGATCTGTGTGCTGGCGGTGGCCGCTGCAGCACCGCTGATGTTCGCCTTGCTGGGACGTGGACGTCCCGATGCATCGCAGCGTGAGGCGCAACGCGCGCGTGGTGCATTGGCGGCAGCGCGATCAGCGGGCGTGTTGAGCCAGGAAGAATACGAAACGAAACTGGACGGGCTGCCCGATGTAGCGGCACACAGTGCAACGCCGGTTGCCATCCGTCTGGCGGTTGTGATTGCGCTATTGCTGCCACTGGGCGCACTGCTGCTGTATGCGAAGTTCGGCGAACCGCGTGCGCTGGATCCGGCTCAGCATGTCGCGGTCAGCACGCCAGAAGGACAGCCTGCACCGGACATGGCCGCAGCGCTGGCCGGCTTGGAGCAGCGACTCAGCGCCAGCCCCGATGATGCCGAAGGTTGGCGTCTGCTCGCGCTGGGCTATCAGAACACACAGCAGTTCGACAAAGCCCTGGTCGCCATGCGCAAGGTGCGCGATCTGATGCCGGAAGATGTCGACTCTCAGGTCGCCTATGCCGAGGCGCTGGCACTGGCCTCGCCGACTCGACGTATCGAAGGCGAGGCAGCCGAGATCATCGGCGCCGCATTGCAGCGCGACCCGCAGAACCAACGCGCGCTCTGGCTCGCCGGCATGGCCGGTGCCCAGCAGGGTGACACGGCCACTGCGTTGAAGCATTGGCGGGCGCTGGAAGCATCGCTGCCCGAAGGCTCCGAGAATCGCGCTACGATTTCGGCGCACATTGAACGCATTGCGCCGGGTGCTGCTGCAGCTGCGCCAGCATCCACCGCGGCGGCTACCGAAGCCACGCCCGCGCAGAGTCCGGTCGCCGAAGCATCGGCAGGTGGCCAGCAGATCAGCGTACACGTCAGCCTCGATCCCAAGCTGCAGGACCGCGTTGCTGCCGGCGACACAGTGTTCGTCTTCGCCCGCGCCGCCAGCGGGCCGCGAATGCCGCTGGCGATCCAGCGTCTTACCGCCGCCGATCTGCCGGCAGTGGTGACGCTGGACGACAGCATGAGCATGATGCCGACGATGAAGCTCTCTCTGTTTCCCGACATCGTGATCGGCGCACGCATTTCCAAGACCGGTAATGCCACCCCCAGCAGCGGCGATCTGCAGGTGCTGACCGAAGCCATCACTCAATCGGCGATCAAGGATCGGGTGCAGCTGACGATCAGCGAGGTCATTCCCTAAACAGATATGTAGGAGCGGCGTGAGCCGCGATGCTCTTGCTCCCGCCGTTGACTTTGTAGAGCGGGGCTTGCTCCGCTGCCCTTGATCTTTCGTCAATGTTGAGACTAGATCAAAAGCAGCGGAGCAAGCCCC
>JANMUE010000590.1:0-10789 GCA_031391205.1 Lysobacterales bacterium
GCCAGCAAGTCCGGCACACTCGACAAACGACTGTTTGAACTCGGGCTTGACTGCCGCTGCAAGGCCTTTTTCCGCGGCAAATGTGAAAGTACAAAAATCCTTCGCAGCCTTGGAGAGGTCGTTTGCACCACCGGCCGGCGAAACCACTCGAATCTTGTTCCCTGCCATACCGACGCAAGTCGCATCTGCAACTTTTGCCTGTGCAGAGATCAATTTATAACCGGCCGGCGCTTCCAAATCCAGTTGCGAATCGGTTTCCCCCTGGCTACCGGCGAAACTGACAACGAGTACCAATCGCTTCGACTTCTGATCGACCATGCTATAGGCCTCAAAGGTGCCTGCGCTGGCGGCGCCGACCAACATCATCGAGGTCAAGGATGCAATCGCTACGTGCTTGAAAATATTCATTTGGTTATTCCTTAAGCGGAAGTTTGGACGTGTCGATTACCAGCTGCCATCACAGGCCGAACGGCCTGACGCAAGCAAGGCGGTGATTCTGGCACGATCACTAACGCTGACGGCACCATTCCAGTCGGCGTCGGGCGTACCCGAGTTCAACGTGCCAAGAATCTCAGCGGTGATCGCGGCGCGATCTGATACCGATACTGAGTTGGAAGCATTGGCATCGCCAGGACACAGCTTCGGAATTGCAGTGGATCGACGTGACTCGAATGCGTCGATGTTGACTTCATTGATACCAGCGCTACCTGTGGGACCCGACACCCAGCCTGCCTGCGCAAATTGCTCACCAGCGACGACGGAGCCGAAACCAGTAAGATTAGCGGTCGTCGCAACGAACGCGGCTGTCGGTGGCGCCGGAATGGTTCCAATAAAGTTCCCGGTTACCACGACATCCAGAGCGCCTGACGCACGGGTCCAGCTGCTATGCACATGATAGAAAGCGTTATTGGGCGCACTGTTTACAGCCCCTATCGGGCTGACAGTACCTGCTTCGTTGACCGCCTCGAAACGCTGATCATTGCGGTTGTACTGGATAGCGAAGACACGCGTGTTCGTCGCGTCTGGAGCGCCAGTGGCGAAGTTAAATACACGCGGTACAGCACCCGCCTGGAAATTCACATGGGCGTAGAACCGGGAAATATACGCGTTCTCCGTAGCCGGCGAACCGTCCTGAACAATGGCGCCCGCAGCTGGAGCACGCAAGCCACAAAGGCCAGCGAAACGCCTTGCAGTACCACCACCACCACCATTGGGCTGGCCGGCAACTACGCCGCCGAGGGCCGATTGCGCGCCACCCGCACCACCGGTCAAACCCGCGCCCCAGAGACTGGTGCTGCAGGCAAAGGCTTCTGAGCAAGCGAACAGGGCGAGGCCTGCGAAAGCAATGGACAAATGAGACTTGCGGATCATGGACATCCTCCAATTTCCTAAGAAAAACGCGCCAAGAGTACGGGCTGGCACGAATGAGACCCCAACAGACGCGGAAGGTAGCACCGATTCCTTACAGAAATAAAGCGCTTGCTCCACAATTTGGAACAATTGCCCACTTCCGGGGTCCTAGACCCGCCAAGCGTGATCCGCTTGACGATTCCGGGTACCGAAGAGTGCCGCTGCCACGAACCGCCGACCTGCGACTGGTTCGATGAACGTCGTCTGGAATACAAGGACGCGGGTGCGCGCAGAAATCGGACAGCTCGAGCGTTTTTTGTTGCCCTATGCGCCTGGTAATCGTTAAAATTTCGTGATTGCCCGGAATCGCGGCGTGCCGCTCCGCGGTGGCACGCCGAACTCGTCATACCGGAGATCAGGCTACGCATCGCCTGAGTGCATGGCTGCAAGGCGTCATTGAAGGCTTGCGCATCGCAGCAGACACCACACGTACATTAGAATCCAGTCACCACTCTCCAGGACACCCCTCCCAGCTCATGACCGGCGGAATCACCCTCACCTCCGAGATGATGCTGGTACTCGGCCTGGTGGGCTTCACCATGGTGATGTTTACGGTGGAGTGGATTCGATCGGACGTGCTGGCGTTGCTGATCCTGGTTGCGTTGGGTATTTCCGGCATTGTTCCTGGGGACCAGCTGTTCGATGGATTTGCTGGCGACGCCGTGGTCGCCATCATGGCGATGATGATTCTAGGCGCAGGGCTTGACCGCACCGGGGTGCTGGCCCAGGCCGCATCGTTCATGCTGCGTCTGTCCAACGGCGATGAGCGTCGACTATTGATGATTCTGTGCATCGTCACCGGCCTGATCTCGGCGGTGATGCAGAATCCAGCCGTGGTCGCACTGTTTCTTCCGGTGGTCAGCCGTATCTCCACGCGCACCGGCGTGCCGATCTCGCGCCTGCTGCTGCCGATGACCTCCTGCATCATTCTGGGCGGCACCATCACCATGGTCGGCAACTCGCCGCAGATCCTGCTCAACGACTTGTTGATGGCGGTGAACCGCAACCTGCCCTCGGGCGCCGACACCATGGAACCGGTGGGCATGTTCGGGGTTACGCCGATCGGCCTGGCACTGCTGCTGATGGGATTGGGCTATTTCTATCGCTATTGGCCCAAGCTGCAACCGGCGGTGGCCGATGAGGGGCTGGCGGTGAATCCCGGTACCACCGAGGTCTACTTCCAGCAGATGTATGGCATCGAAGGCGAAATCCTCGAGCTGCGCCTGCTCGAAGGCAGCCCGTTGATTGGCCGCAGCATCGGTGATCTGGAAAAAGAAGCAGGAACGCCGCTGATCCTGGCGATCAAGTCCGGAGACGAATCGCGATTGGCGCCGCCCGCCGATCTGGTGGTCAACAAGGACACCATTCTCGGTGTACTTGGCCAGGTCGAAACGGTGCAGGAATGGGCAAGCACGCGCCACGTGCATTGTTTGAAAGGCACTCCACACTTCACGGCGATGTTCAATCCCTCGAACGCAGGCGTGTCTGAGGCGGTAATTCCGCCATCGTCGCGGTTTATTGGCCAGACCGTGGGCGAGCTGCGACTACGCAAGCGCTTTGGCGTTTCCATGCTGGCGCTGGGGCGCAGCGGCACGATTTATCGCGAAGACGTGCGCAGCAAGACAGTGCGTGCCGGCGACATCCTGGTGCTGCATGGCGGCTGGCGTGACTTGACGCATGCCGCCGAAGACCGTGACTTCATCGTGGTGACCGACTACCCGAAAGAAGAAGAACGACCGCATCGCGTGCGCCACGCGCTGGCGTTCTTCCTGGTGTCGATGCTGATGGCTCTGCTGAGCAACCTGCCGTTGCCGATCGCCCTGCTCGCTGGCGCCGTGGGCATGCTGCTGACAGGCGTGCTGAACATGGATGAGGCCTACCGTGCAATCAACTGGAAAACCATCGTGGTCATGGCTTCGTTGATCCCTCTGGGTTCGGCCATGGATGCCAGTGGTGCCGCGGCCTGGGTTGCGCAGCAGCTGCTGGCGATGCTGGGCGACGTGCCGGTCTGGGCACTGCAGCTTGCGGTGGCCATTCTCACCACATTGTTTGCGCAGGTGATGTCAAATGTTGGTGCCACCATTGTGATGGTGCCCATGGCGGTGAACATCGCGCTGGCCGCCAACGCCAATCCCATCGTGTTCGCGCTGATCGCCACTTTGTCGGCGTCGAATAACTTCACCAGCATGACCAATCCGGCAATCTCGCTGGTCACCGGGCCGGCCGGATATACCAGCAAGGATCTGATGCGCGCGGGGTTGCCGCTGAGCTGTGCGTTCATCGTGCTGACGGTGATCATGGTCAACCTGGTGTTCTGAACGATCCGATCCTGTATCTGCAACACGTGTCCGAACGCAGGCAGATGTGCAGCGCAGCAGGCAACCACGTTCTACAATCGCCGTCCCGACGGTAGCGGACGCGATTGTGAGCACGATCAAGCAGGAAGACTTTGTCCAAAGTGTGGCCGATGCGCTGCAGTACATCAGCTACTACCACCCCGTCGACTACATCAGGAATCTGGCCGCCGCCTACGAGCGCGAGCAATCACCCGCAGCGCGCGATGCCATCGCGCAGATCCTGATCAACTCGCGCATGTGCGCCGAAGGCCATCGTCCGATCTGCCAGGACACCGGCATCGTCACGGTGTTCCTGAAGATCGGCATGAACGTGCGCTGGGAGACCACGCTCTCGGTCGAGGACATGGTCAACGAAGGCGTGCGCCGCGCCTACCTTCATCCGGACAACAAGTTGCGCGCTTCAGTGCTTGCCGATCCGGCCGGCAAGCGCACCAACACCCGCGACAACACGCCGGCGGTGATCAATATGACCGTGGTCCCGGGCGATGAAGTCGAAGTCATCGTCGCCGCAAAGGGTGGCGGCTCGGAGGCCAAGTCCAAATTCGCGATGCTCAATCCCTCCGATTCGATCGTCGAATGGGTATTGAAAACGGTGCCGACCATGGGCGCCGGCTGGTGTCCGCCGGGCATGCTCGGCATCGGCATCGGTGGCACTGCCGAAAAGGCCATGCTGCTCGCGAAGGAAGCGCTGATGGAACCGATCGACATCACCGACCTGATCGCGCGCGGTGCGAAGACGCGGGCCGAAGAGCTGCGATTGGAGTTGTATGAAAAGGTCAATGCGCTGGGCATAGGCGCGCAGGGACTGGGCGGTTTGACCACCGTGCTGGACGTCAAGGTGCTCGACTATCCGACCCACGCGGCCAATCTGCCGGTGGCGATGATCCCTAATTGCGCAGCTACGCGGCACGCACATTTCGTGCTCGATGGATCGGGCCCGGTGATGCTGGATCCACCATCGCTGGACGACTGGCCCAAGCTGACCTACGACGCTTCCAAGGGTCGCCGCGTCAACCTCGATACAATCACCGCCGAGGAAGTGACCAGCTTCAAGCCGGGCGAAGTGCTGCTGCTTTCCGGCAGGATGCTGACCGGCCGCGATGCTGCGCACAAACGCATGGTCGACATGCTCAATCGCGGCGAACAGCTGCCTGTGGACCTGCGTGGGCGCTTCATCTACTACGTCGGGCCGGTTGATCCGGTACGCGACGAAGTAATGGGGCCAGCAGGCCCAACCACAGCGACGCGCATGGACAAGTTCACCGAACAGGTGCTCAGCGCCACCGGTCTGCTGGGCATGATCGGCAAGGCAGAGCGCGGCCCGGTGGCCATCGAGGCGATTCGCAAGCATCGCTCGGTGTATCTGATGGCCGTGGGTGGCGCCGCCTACCTCGTATCGAAAGCGATCAAGGCGGCGCGTGTCGTTGGCTTCGCGGATCTGGGCATGGAGGCGATCTACGAGTTCGAAGTGCAGGATATGCCGGTGACCGTGGCCGTCGATTCCAATGGCACTTCGGTGCATCAGACCGGACCGCGCGAATGGCAGGCGAAGATCGGCAAGATTCCGGTGGTGGTAGCCTGAGGTCATGAGTGAGCGCAGCGACGTGCTGTTTGCCGGAAGCAGCGGCCTGATCGGGCGGCTGGCGTTGTCGTTGCTGCTGTCCCGGGCACAGGTGCAGGGCTTCAAGGTATTCGCGCCGCTGCGGCACGCGCCAGTCATCACCCATCCTCAACTCGTTCCCGTCGTGGGTGCGTTTGACGGCGCCGACAGCGATGCGCGCATCGAGTCGGCGCTTCAAGAGCACAACGCCAGTCTCGGCACTTTTGCCTGTGCGCTCGGAACAACCATGGCGCAGGCCGGTTCGCAGGCCGCATTCGCCGCAGTGGACCGCGATCTGGTCCTGCATCTGGCGGCACTGGCGCTTCGCCATGGCAGCGGTCATGCAGTAGTGGTCTCTTCCGTCGGTGCCGATGCACGCGCGCGCAATTTCTATCTGCGTACCAAGGGCCGCATGGAACGCGATCTCAGCGGCCTGGAATTCGCGCGCTGCGATTTTCTGCATCCGGGCCTGCTGCTGGGCGATCGGGATGGCCGGGATAGACGCGGCGAATCGCTGGCGCAGAAATTGTCGCCGATCTATAACCCACTGCTCGCCGGGCCGCTGCGGCGCTATCGGTCGATATCGGCGAACGCAGTCGCGAATGCACTGGTGCAGTTGTGCATGACCGGTGGCGAGGGCGTGCATAGCTATGAATTCGATGCGCTGAATGCACTCGCTGTGTTGTAGGAGCGGCCTTTTCTACACATCAGCGCCGTCACCACGCAGATGATCGCAATCACATCCGCGCCAATCACACGCTGCAACGCCCCGTTATAGCCACCGACCGCAATTGCAATCAAAACATACGATCCCATGCTCAGCAATCCGGCGACCGCAGCAGAGATCTGCCACTGCGGACGCCAGGCCGCAACCATCAGAAAAACGCCTGCAGCACCGATCAGCACGGCTCGGTGCTGCAGCATGATCAGCAGATTGGGATCATTGACGGCGACCCCATAAAGACGTTGCAGACCTGAGCTTCCGGCAAGACCTGCGAGTGGTAGCACGTTGATGATGCCGGCAATCGAGAACAGTACCGCACCCAGCACCTCACGGATGCGCATCCTCACCGCGCCGCCGCGCGTCGCCAGCCCATCCACTGCAGTTCGGCGAACAATGCAACGAACACCGCCTGCGCGATCAGGAAGGCGACGCCAAGCGCCGTCGGCAACACCCAGCCGGCGAAGGCCAGTGCCAGACATCCCAGCACCCAGACCGCGTTGCCGATCACCACGGTACGAATCGCAGCAATGCTCACCGTCGTCTCGCGACTCATCATCGCCAGCAGCGCTGCGTATGGCAGGCACAGCACGCCAGCCCAGAACAGCAGCGGTGCCGGCAAACCCAAAGCAGCGCCCAAAGGATGTGCCGCAGCGGCCATGGGCAGGCCTACCAGGGCACTGGCGACGGCATCGATCACCAATGCATTGCGCAGAAATCGGGTCATGGTCAGTTTGGACATAGCACACTCCTCAATGGTCGTAAGAATCGATGTCAGAGCACTGGCTGTCGTGGGAGCGGCCTCCGGCCGCGAATCCATGAGGCACCATCAGCATTCGCGGCTAGCGGTCGCTCCCACGGGCTTCTGCTCATGCTTTCGAATTCTCCGCGCCATCTCGTCGCACGTCGATTACCTCAGAGGTAATGTGGTTGGCCTGCAGTCACCGCTAACATGCCGCCATGCCCGCATCCATCACTGCCATTGGTCCCCTGCTCCGCGATTGGCGTCAACGCCGCCGACTGAGCCAGCTCGATCTCGCCTGCGAGGCCGACATCTCGACGCGGCACCTGAGCTTCGTCGAAACTGGCCGCGCCAAGCCCAGCCGCGAGATGCTGATGCATCTGCTCGACCTCTTGGAAATTCCCCTGCGCGAACGCAACACCCTGCTGCTGGCGGCAGGCTTTGCGCCGGCCTTCGCGGAGCACGATCTGCACTCCCCTACTTTGGCGGCGGCACGCGAAGCCGTGCTGATGGTGTTACACGGCCACGAACCCTATCCTGCGCTCGCCGTCGACAGGCACTGGAATCTGCTTGCGGCGAACAAAGCCGCGACGCGGCTGATGTCCGTCATTGCACCGGAACTGCTGACGCCGCCGATCAATGTGCTGCGCGCCAATCTCCATCCTGGGGGACTGGCGTCGCGCATCATCAATCTGACGGAGGTGCGTGAGCACATCCTGTCGCGACTGCGGCGGACAGCGACTCAGAGTGGCGATCCCGTTCTGCATGCGCTTCACGATGAACTGGCTGCCTACCCGTCCGCCTACGAAGGTAACGGTACCGCCATCGCCTCGCCGCACAGTGATGTGGTGCTGCCGGTGCGATTTCGCAGTGACCACGGCGAGCTCGCACTGTTCACCACCATCACGCAGTTTGGAACGCCGCTGGATGTGACCTTGTCCGAGCTGGCGCTGGAAAGCTGTTTCCCGGCAGACGCCGCGACGGCGGTTTTGCTGAGACGGATTGCCGACGACGCGGCGTCGATGTAGAAGCGACGTCAGTCGCGATTCTCTTGCTCTATTCTCGGAAACCAGAACAAGAGCATCGCAGCTCACGCCGTGCATGGACGCACAAGTGTCGTCGAAGGCAGGCTGCCGAGAGACGACCGCCGCTCCTGCATTGCCCACAGCCTTGAAAACCTGCCGTCCAACCTCACTAAGCAGGCATCCGGCGGCCAGCGGCTGCCTACAATTTCCGGTGCTTTCCGATGCGAATGGACAAACTCACATCGCGCTTCCAGCAGTCGCTGCAGGATGCGCAGTCGCTGGCCGTGGGCCGCGATCACAACATGCTGGAGCCCGCTCATCTGCTGGCGGCGCTGATTGACCAGCAGAGCGGCTCCACGCGCCCGCTACTGACCAAGGCCGGCGTCAATGTGCCGGCGCTGCGCACACGGTTGGCACAGATGCTGGATCAGTTGCCTAAGGTCAAGGGCCAGGAAGGCAGTCTCAGTGTCGGCAACGAGCTTAACCGTCTGCTGAATGTCACCGACAAGCTCGCGCAGTCGCGCGGTGATCAATTCATCGCCAGCGAATTGTTCGTACTGGCAGCCGCCCAGGATGGCGGGGAGATCGGCAAGCTGCTCAAACAATCAGGCACGACCGCCGACAAAATCAATGCGGCGATCGATGACGTGCGCGGCGGCGAAAAAGTCGAAGACGCGAATGCTGAGGAACACCGCCAGGCACTGGAAAAATACACCATCGACTTCAACAAGCGCGCCGAAGAGAGCAAGCTCGATCCTGTGGTCGGCCGCGACGAGGAAATCCGCCGCGTGATCCAGGTGCTGCAACGACGCACCAAGAATAACCCGGTGCTGATCGGTGAACCCGGCGTCGGCAAGACCGCGATCGTCGAGGGCCTGGCGCAACGAATCGTCAACGGCGAAGTACCCGAAGGACTACGCGACAAACGCGTGCTCTCGTTGGACATGGGTGCGCTGATTGCGGGCGCCAAGTTCCGCGGCGAATTCGAAGAACGGCTGAAAGCCGTATTGAGTGATCTGGCTAAGCAGGAAGGCCGCGTCATTCTTTTCATCGACGAGCTGCACACCATGGTCGGTGCCGGCAAGGCCGAAGGCTCGATGGATGCCGGCAACATGCTCAAGCCGGCGCTGGCGCGCGGCGAGCTGCACTGTGTCGGCGCAACGACGCTCGACGAATACCGCAAGTACGTGGAAAAAGACGCCGCGCTCGAGCGCCGCTTCCAGAAGGTGTTCGTCGGCGAACCCTCGGTCGAAGACACCATCGCCATCCTACGCGGGCTAAAGGAAAAATACGCCGTGCATCACGGCGTCGAGATCACCGACCCGGCCATCGTCGCGGCGGCGACGCTGTCGAATCGATACATCGCCGATCGTCAGTTGCCGGACAAGGCCATCGATCTGATGGACGAAGCCGCGTCACGCATCCGCATGGAAATCGATTCCAAGCCCGAGGAGCTTGATCGCCTGGAACGTCGGCTGATCCAGCGCAAGATTCAGCGCGAGGCGCTGAAGAAAGAGAAAGATGCCGAATCCAAACAGCGCCTCTCCCTGCTAGAAGCCGAGATCGCGACGCTGGAGCGCGAGTTCTCCGATCTCGATGAAATCTGGAAATCCGAGAAGGCTGCGGTGCAGGGCACCACCAAGATCAAGGAAGACATCGAGCGCGCCAAGCAGGAGATGGAGTCGGCGATGCGCCGCGGCGATCTGGGGAGGACGTCAGAACTGCAGTACGGCCTGATACCGCAACTGGAGAAACAGCTGCTGGCGGCGCACAACGCCGAGGAAAAAGGCTTCAAGCTGCTGAAGATGAATGTGACAGCCGACGAAATTGCCGAAGTCGTATCACGCTGGACCGGCATTCCGGTCAGCAAGATGCTGGAAGGCGAGCGCGAGAAATTGCTGCGCATGGAAGACGAATTGCATCGGCGCGTGGTGGGCCAACACGAGGCAATCACAGCGGTATCGGACGCGATCCGGCGTTCGCGTGCAGGACTTTCCGATCCGAGTCGCCCGAATGGCTCGTTCCTGTTCCTGGGTCCCACCGGCGTCGGCAAGACCGAGCTGTGCAAGGCACTGGCAGAGTTCCTGTTCGATTCCGGCGACGCCATGGTGCGTATCGACATGAGCGAGTTCATGGAGAAGCACTCGGTATCACGACTGATCGGTGCGCCTCCGGGTTACGTCGGTTACGAAGAAGGCGGTTACTTGACCGAGGCCGTGCGTCGGCGACCGTATTCGGTGCTGCTGCTTGACGAAGTCGAGAAGGCACATTCGGATGTGTTCAATGTATTGCTGCAGGTGCTCGACGATGGCCGCCTCACCGACGGCCAGGGCCGCACCGTGGATTTTCGTAATACGGTGATCGTGATGACGTCGAACCTGGGCTCGCAGATGATCCAGGAGTTCGCCGCACGCAACGATTACAGCGGCATGAAGACTGCGGTGCTCGATGTCGTGCAGGGCCATTTCCGACCGGAGTTCATCAACCGTCTCGACGAGATCGTGGTGTTCCATCCGCTCGGCCGCGAACATATCCGCAGTATCGCCGGCCTGCAGAGCCAGCATCTGGCCAAGCGATTGCATGAACGTGGCATCAAGCTGGAATTGAGCGAAGCTTCGTTGGATTTGATCGGCGAAGCCGGCTTCGACCCGGTGTATGGCGCCAGGCCACTGAAGCGTGCGATCCAGCAACAGTTGGAAAATCCGCTGGCGCGGGAGATACTGCAGGGGCGGTTTGTCAGCGGCGACACCATCGTCGTAGCGGTCGAGGATGGGCGGTTGGCGTTCGAAAAAGCGTGAGCGGCTTTATCGTGGGAGCGGCGTCCCGCCGCGAAGCTCTTGTCCCGCCTTTGACTTTGTAGAGCGGGGCTTGCTCCGCTGCTCTGGCTTTGGCTCTTATCCCAACATCAAGAGCAACAGCAGCGGAGCAAGCCCC
>JANMUE010000056.1:0-20479 GCA_031391205.1 Lysobacterales bacterium
TCCCGCCGCGATGCTTTTGTTCTGACTATCAAAATTTTGAGCAAAAGCATCGCGGCGGGACGCCGCACGATCGCGGTGGCGAGCGCTGACTTTGTTGTGCCGTTGGCGCCCCGGGGTGAATCGCATGCGCATCACCCGGTACGCGATCAGGCGTGTCTGCCACACCCCCTCCTCGCCGCTGTGCGGCGACCGTCCCCTGAACTCCAGGGGACTGGATCGGCAGCGGAAAGGGAACGGAGAGAATCGGCGCATTCGGATCGGCTGAAAAAAGACAGTTGCTCCCACATGGGCCGAGCCGACCACGTCACCTTGCCCAGTCTTCAAAACCGTTGCTGAAGTCCCGCGACAGCGGTTTGGCGGAACATGGGCCCGGCACCATAGCCTGACTGATCGAAATATCGTCGACATACCAGCCGCCAGGACTGGTGCTGGTCGACGCGTTGCTGCGGTATAGCCAGCGCAGACGCACAGTTTGACCGGCATAGGCGGCGAGACTGACCGTGCTCTGCGCAAAGTTCAGTCCGTTGGAACCGGTGACCGCTCCGCTGCCTGGCGCGATGCCGCACAGGGTTTCGCTGCCGGAAATCGTGCCGGGGTAGCCAGCGACCGGCGTCAGCCGCGTCCAGATGGTTCCGCCATCGACCGAAATCTCGATGACACCGCCATCAATACCCGACTGGGTCGCAAACGCCTGCCAGAATGACAGGCTGGATGTCATACCGACCTGCAATTGAATGGGCGGCGAAACCAGCGACGCGCACAGATTGTTGGCGCGTGTCGACCAGAAACTATAGGTGCCCGTGCGTTTTCGGTCATTGGCGGGATGCCAGCCGGCGTGCTTGGGCGCTAGCGATGACTTGCCCTGAGCGAGTACCGGCGCACTTCCATCATCGAAACCGGATTCACCGGGCTCAGCGCCAGCGTAGAAGGTTCCGGGCACCGCCGGCCCCGTGGCCCAGGCGCTGATGCTGCGCTGGTTGCTGTCCTCGGCGCCACTGACCGTATCCAGAGCGCGCACCAGGTAATGATAACGGACGCCATCAACGGCATCGAAATCACTGAATGCGTTTCCATTCACTGCGTTGGCAATGCGATTGCCCGCGCCTGGCACAAAGCCGGGCGTGGTGTCGCGGTAGACCGAGTATTGCGCGCCTCCACCACAGGCGGGCACCGCCGCAGACCAATTCAGATCGACACGGCATTCGGCCTGTCTGCTGTCGATCGCGGTAGCGAGACCCGAGAACAAGGGTGCTGCGGTGCATGCACCTGTTGTCGCCGCCGTCACACAGGCCGATGCAATCGAAGTGCATACGTCGCCATTGCGCTCGCTGATGCGATATCCGTACGTCGTAGCTCCGGACGCCGTCATATCGCTGAAACTGCTTGTACCGTGATCAGCCTCAAGGGCCTGGAAAGCGCCACCGCAACCACCCTGTGCGCGCTCGATCTGAAAGCTTGCACCCACCTGCCCCGACCCGGTCCACGACAAGTCGATACGGTTGCTGCCATTGGCCACCGCATTCATCGCCGTGGGCGTCGCGGGTGGCACACACAGACGCGGCTGCAGCACGAAAAACCCTTCGTCGATGCCGCTGGCGATAACGATGCCGCTGCGCGGGAATCGGTAGTTGTTCCAGTTGCCGTTGAACTGCGCAGACTGTGCGGCGGGAAAGGTGTCGAAGTAAGCGACTTCAGTCAGCAGCGGCGGCGAGGTGGAGAGATTGTCGATGCGCAGAATACGCAGGCCGGCTTCGTAGTTGGATTCGAACACGTAGTTGCCATGCACGTACAGATTGTGGTCGATCACTGGCAAGGCGTGCTGGTGATACCCCTTCAGCACCGGCACATCCAGATCGGCGACGTCCCATACATAGGTGCGAGCGTTGTGGCCGTTATTGGTCTCGTCCAGCTCATCGTTCACCAATAGATAGCGATGATCCTCGGTGAGCCAGCCTTGGTGGGTATAGCGCGAGCCCGCATAGGCATTGCTGGACAAGGTGACCGGTGCCGACTTGCTGGTGACATCGACGATCGCTACCCGGCCGCTGGTGCCATTGGAGTTGAAGCAGATCTCCTTGCCCTGATGCGCGCTGTCCGGGCCTTGATAGATCCAGCACTGGGCTTCGTGGGTATAGCCGCCGGTGGCGATGCAACCGGCAAACACCGGATTGAGTGGATTGCGGATGTCGATCATATGCAGCCCACCGGTAGCAGTGGGCGCGGGACAGGTGTTGCTGCCGGCAATGAAGGCGAATCCGGATTCCTCGGTGATCGCAATGGTGTGGCCAATGCCGAAACCAGCGTAGTGGCGGTCTTCGTTGAAAGTCTGCGGAATCGAGCCGACATTGCGCAGCCTGGTCAGGTCGAATACCTGCATGCCGTGGGCGCCATTGTTGTCGCTGACGACGAAGGCATGATTGGCGTAAACGCGCACATCGCGCCAAACCGAGCTGCCGGTGTAGCTGTTGAGTTTGCCCAGATAGCGCGGGTGATCGGGCACCGACAGGTCGAAGAACACAATGCCGTTGTCGGCGCCGATCAGCGCATACTCGATCTGGGTCTGCGGATCGGTCCAGCCCCATAGGCTATTGGTATTGTTCGCGGCGAATTGAGACAGCGGCACAAAGGCCAACAGATCGACGTTGGAACAGGGATAGCCATCGGCGAAGCCGCCGACACAGGCGGTGAAATGCTTGGGCGCAAGCGCCTTGCCCTGCTTCGGTCGCGCCGACTCGATCGCCTGCATACGTAACGCATTGCGCGTGTCAGCAGCAAATGCCGGAGTCGAAGTCGCCGCGACGATCACCGCCATAGCGACAGCGATCCAGGAACGGTGGCGCTGCTGCGCGGTAGCGCGTTGGATGTTCATGCACTGCTCCGATCCCGGTTCAAGCCAGCAAAACGCTGAGGCTACAACGAGACCGGCCTAAGCGGGAGGCTCGCGCAACATACGCGGGCGAATGCCCAACGACCACAGCGCGACGGCGAAGATGAGTGCGCCGAAGGCCACCAGCAACAGTGATCCGAGCAACCGCCACTCCCAACTCATCAACATCCATGGCGCCAGCTGATCGCGCAGCCAGCACACGCCAATCGCCATCACGACGCAGGCGGTGGCGACGCGCGACACGAACGCCGCCCAACCCGGCTGTGGTTGATACCAGCCCAGCGCCGAGAGCCTGCGCCATAACCACCAGGCATTCAATAAACCGGCCAGTGCCGTCGCCAAGGCGATGCCGGCATGTGCCGCCTTCACTTCGTAATACCAGAGCGGCGTAACCAGGGCGATGGTGAACGCGACATTCGCCACCACGGTGCGGATGGCAATCCGCATCGGCGTGCGCGTGTCCTGGCGTGCGTAGAACGCCGGCAGCAGCACCTTGCTGAGCATGAAACCGGGTACACCTATACACATCGCCTGGATGCTGATGGCGGTCATGCCGGCATCTTCCAGGTTGAACCGGCCATGACGGAACAAGGTCGACACCAATGGCTCGGCCAACACCGCAAGTCCGGTCGCTGCGGGCAAGGCGATCAGCAGCACGCAGCGCATGCCCCAATCCAAGGCTGCGCCATATCCGGACATATCCTCTGCGGCGTGACGCCGCGACAGATGCGGCAGAATCACCGTGCCTATCGCAACACCGAACAACCCAAGCGGAAATTCGATCAGCCGATCCGAGAAATACAACCACGACTGCGCCTGCACCACCAGCAGCGACGCGAACATGGTGCCGACCAGCAGATTGATCTGCGACACCGATGACGAGAACACTGTCGGCAGCATCAGCCGGAATACACGGCGCACGCCTTCGTGCCGGAAATTGAACCGCAAACGCGTGCGCAGGCCCAGACGGCGCATCGCCGGCCACAGCAGCAACAGTTGCAACAAGCCCGCTGCGGTAACGCCCCAGGCCAGCGCCTTGGCCGGTATGGCCAGCAGCGGTGCCAGCAAGAGCATGCCGGCGATCACACCCAGGTTGTGCAGCACTGGCGCGAATGCCGGCAATCCGAACTGGCGGAAGCTGTTCAGCACCGAGCCGGCCAGCGCAGTCATCGAGATAAAGGTCAGATACGGAAAGGTGATGCGCAGCATCTCCGCGACCAGGGTTACCTGGTTGGACTCCTTGCCCGCGAACAGCAGAAACAGTCGCGCAATCCACGGCGCCGCCAGAATGCCGAGGCCGGTCACTACAACGACCACGGCGAGCAGCGCGCCGGCGACATGGTCGAGGAAATCCTGCAGTGCGGCCTGGTCGCCCTTTTCCCGTAGCTCGCTGAGCACCGGTACGAAAGCCGACGCGAACGAACCTTCGGCGAAGATGCGGCGCAGATAATTGGGGATGCGGTAGGCGACGACGAACGCACTGGCGGCCGCACCGGTGCCGAACAATGCCCCCTGCAACGCGTCGCGAACAAAGCCCGCAATTCGCGAAAGCAACGTAAATGCGCTGAAAATCAACGAGGAACGCAGCAATTTCATCGAGCCGCGGCCCTCTGCAATGGTCCAAAGAGGGGGTTATTCAGCAAAAATTCCATTCTGGACAAGACTTTGATTGACGCCACGGCCGCATCCGCTGATAATGCGCGCCCTTTCTGTACCCCCGATTCCGGAGCAACATAGTGGCAAACATCAAGTCCGCGAAGAAACGCGCGCGCACGTCGGAAAAAAACCGCCTGCAAAACAACAGCCATCGTTCGATGATGCGCACCGCCGTCAAGAAAGTCATCAAGGCCATCGAAACCGGTGACAAAGCTGGCGCCGAGTCCGCGTTCGCGACTGCACAGCCGCTGCTCGATCGCTTCAGCGTGCGTGGCCTGATCCACAAAAACAAGGCCGCCCGCCACAAGAGCCGCCTGACCGCCGCGATCCGCGCGATCAAGTAAGCCCCTGGCAACATCTGCAAAAAAGCCGGCGCAAGCCGGCTTTTTCGTTGCAGCAACATCGACACTGCTGCGTGTGGTGTGCGGCAGCTTGCGGCTGCTGTTATGCTGCCCAGTGATGCGGCAATTGCCACGGAGAACAGCGGCAGCATGCTGCCGCACTCCCCAGGTCTTGCCTGGATTCATGCTTCGTCGGCTTCCGCCGCATTACGACGCTCGGCGTCGATGAAGGCCATGGCCTTGCGACAGACCACATCGGTGCCCTGCCCCGAATACGCCGATACGGCGAACCAGGGCTTGCGGCCCCAGCGCAGGCGTTTGATGATGTCCTGGATGCGGGCATCGCGCTCGTCGTCGGGCAGCATGTCGATCTTGTTCAGCACCAACCAGCGCGGGCGCTTGGCGAGATCGGCGTCGAACTTCTTCAACTCGCGTTCGATGATCTTCACTTGCGCCACCGGATCCGTGTCGTCCAGCGGCGCGATATCGACCACATGCAGCAACAGGCTGGTGCGCGATACGTGCTTGAGGAACTGGATACCCAGGCCAGCTCCTTCGGCCGCGACTTCGATCACACCCGGAATATCGGCGATCACGAAACTCTTGTCACGGCTGACCGAGACCACGCCAAGATTCGGATACAGCGTGGTGAACGGATAATCGGCGACCTTCGGCGTTGCCGCGGATACGGCACGAATGAACGTGGACTTGCCGGCATTCGGGAATCCCAGCAGACCGACATCGGCGAGCAGCCTCAGCTCGAAGCGGATTTCGCGCTCCTCGCCAGGGGTGCCCGGAATCGCCTTGGTCGGGGCACGATTGGTTGAAGTCTTGAAGTTGACGTTGCCGGCGCCGCCATGACCACCCTTGGCAACCAGCAGGCGCTGCCCATCGGTGATCAGATCGCCGATGATCTCATCGGTGGGAACATTGATCACCACGGTGCCTACTGGAACGCGGATGATCGCGTGTTCGCCACCGGCACCTGTCATCTGCCTTCCGGCGCCGTTCTCGCCGCGCTGTGCGTCAAACTTGCGCTGGTGACGGAAGTCGATCAGCGTATTCAGATTGTTGTCGGCGACGACATAGACATTGCCGCCATCACCGCCATTGCCGCCATCGGGGCCGCCCTGCGGAATGAATTTTTCGCGGCGAAAACTGACCGCGCCATTGCCGCCATTCCCGGCATGGACTTCGATCTCGGCTTCATCAACGAATTTCATGAGGACATCTTCCGGTAATTGGCAAATCGCACCCGACGCGAAATACCTGCGTAGAGGCGCTTGTACCCCCTCCCCGATGTTCGGGGAGGGATGGGGAGGGGTTAGGTGACAAGCAAATAGCTTCCATGCTGCGGAGTGCTTTTCTCCGTAGCATGGAAGCTACACATGCAAATGAAAAGCCCCGCGCGAGGCGGGGCTCTTCGTAAACGATGGCAATCGCGATTATGCGGTCTTGACGTTGACCGTGCGGCGGCCGCCGTTCGGGCCCTTGACGGCAAATTCAACGGTGCCATCGGCGAGCGCGAACAAGGTGTGATCGCGGCCGAGGCCGACATTCACGCCCGGGTGATACTGCGTGCCACGCTGACGGATGATGATGTTGCCGGCTTCAATAGCCTGGCCACCATAGATCTTCACGCCGAGGTATTTGGGGTTGGAATCGCGGCCGTTACGTGAACTGCCTACGCCTTTTTTCTGTGCCATGACGAATTACTCCTGCGATGCGATGGAAGTGGAAAAACCAGATCAGCCCTTGGCGATTCCGGTGATTTCAACTTCGGTGAAATGCTGACGGTGACCCATCTGCTTGCGGTGGTGCTTGCGGCGACGGAACTTGACGATCTTGATCTTGTCGGCGCGGCCATGGCTCTTGACCGTGGCATTGACCGTAGCGCCGCTCACCGTCGGCTGACCCACAAGGATAGAATCGCCATCGCCCACCAGCAGGACCTGGTCGAACACGACCGCGGCACCCGGCTCGGCATCGAGCAACTCAACGCGCAGGGTTTCGCCCTGCATCACGCGGTACTGCTTACCGCCTGTAACAACGACTGCGTACATGTAAACCTCTTCTGTAGTTATTCTAGCCCCCGTAAAAGGGCGCGCGAGAATAGCGGCTCGTCCGTTTCTGGTCAAGATTGGAGGTAAGCTGGCGATCGCGCAGCGAAGGTAGGGTGGGTGCAACCCACCATTGTCAAACCTTAGACATGCACCCACCCTACGTTCACTAGCCTTCGACGGCAGCTTGAAAGCCGGTCGGTTACCCGCATGTGACCGTTGGAGCGGCCCATCCGGCCACGATAGCGCATAGCCTGGGCCCTGGACCTGCCGCACCGCATTGCGGTTCAGCCTCCGCATATGCTGCATTCGTTCACATTGCCCCCACCCCTGCTCCGGGATAAGGTGTCCGTTTTACTGGAATCCGCCATGGCGATGGACACAATCCGCATCCGCGGCGCCCGAACACACAATCTCAAGAACATCGATCTAGACCTTCCGCGCGACAAGTTGATCGTGATCACCGGGCTTTCCGGCTCCGGCAAGAGTTCCCTTGCCTTCGACACCATCTACGCCGAAGGCCAGCGCCGCTATGTCGAATCGCTGTCGGCGTATGCGCGCCAGTTCCTGTCGATAATGGAAAAGCCCGATGTCGACCACATCGAGGGCCTGTCACCGGCGATCTCGATCGAGCAGAAATCGACGTCGCACAACCCGCGCTCGACGGTCGGCACGATCACCGAAATCTACGACTATCTGCGCCTTCTGTTCGCGCGCACCGGCACTCCACGCTGCCCCGATCATGGTGTGCCGCTGGAAGCACAGACCGTATCGCAGATGGTCGATGCCACGCTGGCGCTGAATCCGGAGCACCGCTACATGCTGCTCGCCCCGGTGATCCGCGAGCGCAAAGGCGAACATGTACAGATCTTCGAACAACTGCGTGGCCAGGGCTTCGTACGCGTGCGCGTCAACGGCACTATCCACGAAATCGAGTCAGTGCCGGAACTGGCGCTGCGTCAGAAGCACACCATCGAAGCCGTGGTCGATCGCTTTCGTCCCAAGGCCGACATCAAGCAGCGTCTTGCTGAATCCTTCGAGACCGCGCTGCGCCTGGGCGAAGGACTGGTCATCGTCGTCAACATGGACGACGCCAAGGCGACAGAAACCCTGTTTTCGTCGAAGTTCTCCTGCCCGATCTGCGACTACTCGCTGTCGGAGATGGAACCGCGCCTGTTTTCGTTCAACTCGCCCATGGGCGCCTGCAGCGCCTGCGATGGCCTGGGCGTGACGCAGTATTTCGACCCGTCGCGTGTGGTGGTGCACCCCGAGCTCGGACTCGCCTCCGGCGCGGTGCGCGGCTGGGATCGGCGCAATCCCTATTATTTCCACATGATCCAGTCGTTGGCACGGCACTACAAGTTCAATGTGGAGACGACATGGAACGATCTGCCGGCCAACGTGCGCGAGCGCGTGCTGCATGGCAGCGGCAAGGAAGA
Source organism: Lysobacterales bacterium (assembly GCA_031391205.1). Taxonomy (GTDB): domain Bacteria; phylum Pseudomonadota; class Gammaproteobacteria; order Xanthomonadales; family Ahniellaceae; genus 0-14-3-00-62-12. The sequence continues at coordinate 8,384 of JANMUE010000056.1, forward strand.
AATCGAATTCCGCTATCTGTCGGAGAGTGGCACCTCGATGGTGCGCAAGCACAAGTTCGAGGGCATTCTGCCGAATCTGGAACGACGCTACAAGGAAACAGATTCACCGGCAGTGCGCGAGGAGCTCTCCAAGTTCATCAGCGAACAGCCATGCAAGGAATGCGTGGGCCAGCGACTCAATCGCTCGGCACGCCACGTCTTCATCGCCGACCGCACCCTGCCCCAGGTCACTGCCTGGGCAATCGAAGAAACCATGCGCTGGTTCGAGACGTTGACGCTCGCCGGCTGGCGCGGTGAAATCGCCGCCAAAATCGTCAAGGAAATTCGCGAGCGCCTGCGCTTTCTGGTCGATGTCGGGCTTGAGTATCTGACTCTTGATCGCAAGGCCGATTCGCTCTCTGGCGGCGAAGCGCAGCGCATCCGCCTCGCCTCGCAGATTGGCGCCGGCCTGGTCGGGGTGATGTATGTGCTGGACGAGCCGTCGATCGGCCTGCATCAGCGCGACAACGAACGCCTGCTCGGAACGCTGACGCGACTGCGCGATCTGGGTAACACTGTCATCGTCGTCGAACACGACGAGGACGCGATTCGCATGGCCGATCATCTGCTCGACATCGGTCCCGCGGCAGGCGTGCATGGCGGCGAGATAGTCGCACAGGGCTCGCTGGCCGATCTGCTGTCGGCACCGCGCTCGCTAACCGGCGACTATCTCAGCGGCCGCAAGCGCATCGAGATTCCCAACCTGCGACGCCCCGTCGATCACAAGAAGATGCTGCGTGTGCTGGGTGCCAGCGGCAACAATCTGCACGCTGTCGATCTGGAAATTCCGGCCGGGCTGTTCACCTGCATCACCGGCGTATCCGGCTCCGGCAAGTCCACGCTGATCAACGACACCTTGTATCGGCTGGCCGCTGCCGAACTCAATGGTGCCAGCGAGCGCCCGACCGCGTATCGCTCAGTCACCGGCATGGATTTGTTTGACAAGGTGGTCGAAATCGATCAGTCGCCGATCGGACGCACGCCACGTTCCAATCCTGCGACGTACACCGGGTTGTTCACGCCATTGCGCGATCTCTATGCGCAGGTGCCCGAGGCGCGGTCGCGTGGATACGGTCCTGGACGCTTCAGCTTCAACGTCAAGGGCGGGCGCTGCGAGGCCTGCCAGGGCGATGGCCTGATCAAGGTGGAAATGCATTTTCTGCCGGACGTGTACGTGCCCTGCGACCTCTGCCATGGCAAGCGCTACAACCGCGAGACGCTGGAAATCCACTACAAGGGCCACAGCATTCACGACGTGTTGAACATGACCATCGAGGACGCGCTGAAGCTGTTCGCGACCGTGCCGGTGCTGGCGCGCAAACTGGAGACTTTGATGGCCGTGGGCCTGAGCTATATCAAGCTCGGCCAGAGCGCGACCACGCTGTCTGGCGGCGAAGCGCAGCGCGTCAAACTCTCGCGCGAACTTTCCAAGCGCGATACCGGGCGCACGCTGTATATCCTCGATGAACCGACCACTGGCCTGCATTTTCACGACATCGCGCAGTTGCTGGAAGTGCTGCATCGCCTCAACGAAGCCGGCAACACTGTGGTCGTGATCGAACACAACCTCGATGTGATCAAGACTGCTGACTGGGTGATCGATCTCGGCCCCGAAGGCGGAGACCGCGGCGGCCGCATCATTGCAGTGGGCACGCCCGAGCATGTCGCGACCGTAAAGGGCTCGCATACCGGGCGCTTCCTGGCGCGGGTGCTGGATGAACGGCGCGGCCAACCCGAAGTCGTGGTCGCGAAAAAAAAGGCTGCGGCAAAACCGGCGGCTAAAGCAGTCACTGCGAAGACGACCGCTGCGAAAAAATCTGCCGGAAAAAAATCGAGATGAACGGAACCGCCCCTCAAGCGCAGCCACTGCTGATCAGTGTGCACGTCAGCACGCGCTGGGGCGACATGGATGCGTACAACCATGTCAATAACAGTGTCTATGCCACCTATCTCGAAGAGGCCAGATTGCGCTGGTTCAGTACTTTCGACAGACCCTGGGCTGATGACGACATGGCACCGGTGATCGCGGCGATGAACATCAATTTCCGCAAGTCGATCGAATGGCCGGCGGAATTGACTGTCCAACTCTTTGCGGGTCGTGTGGGCCGCAGCAGCCTCTCGATGCCCTTCCGCATGTTCGACCGCAGCGATTCTTCGATTCTGTATGCCGATGGCGATACGGTGCTGGTGTGGACCTCACCCAGACTCGGCACATCGGTCCCCCTGCCCGATCACGTGCGCCGCGCCCTGCCTTTGTCCCAAGGGGATTGACCGGCTCCGCCGTTGAAAGCCCTTCGGTCATAGGCGGGGTTGCTCCGCTCTACAACAGCATCGGCAACAGCCGCGTACCTCAGTTCGCTTTCAAGATGTCAGGCCCGGGCGCAATAGCGCGTACGTCAGTGCAATCCCGATATCGGAGCCTGACCCATGCGCCTGCAATTCTTGTTCCTTTGCCTTGCCGCGATGCTCGCACCACCGTTGCATGCCGACAATGTGGTGATCGGCACCGGCACGCCGGCCAGTTGTACCGATGCCGCAATCGATGCGGCGCTGCCACTGCTGGTGAATGGTGTCAGCGGTCAGGGGCCGGGCGGCACGATGACATTCAACTGCGGACCCGATCTGCATAGCATTGCGGTGAGCGCGCAGAAATTTCTCAGTGGCCAGATATTGATTGATGGGGCCAGCAAGGTCCGGCTGAATGGGCAGGGCATCACGCGACTGTTCCATGTCGCCCTGGCCAATCCGGGCGATCCCAATGATCGCACCGAAGTGACCTTGCGTAATCTCACTATGCTCAACGGCTTCGCGCAGAGTGATTTCGGCGGCGCGATTCTGGTGCGCACCGGGGCGCGCCTGGACGTCGATGGCGTGACCGTTGTGTCTTCCCGCGCCGGGCTGGCCGGCGGTGCGATTGGCAGCGAACCGGGCACCATTCTCAATGTCTCGAACTCAATCTTCAACAACAACACCGCCACCACCAGCGCCGGCGCCATCGCCACCAGTGCGATCACCACCGTGAACAACAGTTCGTTCTCAGAGAATGTGACCGAGACTGGCCAGGGCGGCGCGATTCAAAGCTGGGTCGCTGCACTCACCATTCGCAACAGCACTTTTACCGAAAATCGTGCCGGAATCATCGGCAATTCCGGAGTAGGCGGCGCCATCTACAAGCAGCAGTCGGAAATACTGATGACCCATTCGGTGCTGGTGAACAACCGCGCGGCCAATGATGGCGGCGCGCTGATGCTGTGGCAGACTTCGTCGGTCGTCGAAGACTCGGAGATCCGCAACAATCGTGCTTCGGATTTTCTCAACGGTGGCACTGGGCGCGGCGGCGGCATCTATCTTGGCGATGACGCCAGTGTGCTGACGCGTCGCACGATGATTGAAGACAATCAGGCCTTCCAGGGCGGCGGCGCTTACGCCTCCGCATTGAATCAAGGTCCAGGATCGACCGTAGTCGTCGGACAGAATCTGCGGTTCTGGCAAAATTCGCGTATCCGAGGAAATGGCGCAAGTTCGGGCGGCGGCGTCTACGTGGCCGGAATTGGATTGTTCAACAGCGGCCGTATCGGACGATTGTCGTTGCTCGATTCCTCGATAGAAAACAATGCCGCGCTATCGCATGGCGGCGGAATTTTTTCGCAGGGCGAGTTGCTCATCGGCGAATCGCAGGTCCGTTTCAATCAGGCCGCGCAGAATGGCGGCGGCGTGTATCTGGCGCCGACTTTTGTCGGCACCGCATCCGTTACCGATACGGAAACCGGTTTGAACACATTCGATCGCGCAACCATCGAAAGCAACTTCGCTGGTGCCTATGGCGGCGGCGTCTACGCAACACTTGCTAAAATGAATGTGACTGATGCCACCATCATCAGGGCTAATCGCGCCGACCAACGCGGCGGCGGCATCGCGCTGCAGGATGTCTACTATTTTCCGTTGCAGCGCTTGAGCCTGATCGACAACCGCGCCGAACTCGCTGGTGGTGGCCTGTACGTTGAGAGGGCATTCGGTACCGTGATCGTGGAGCGATCGACTTTCTCCGCCAATCGCACCATCAACGCGGTCAGCGGCGGTGGCCAGCTGTTTGCCACAACTTCATCGGCGTTTGGTCCCAGCCGTGTGTTCTTGTTCGACAACACGTTCTATGGCGGAGTGTCGCCCGGCGGCAGCAATCTCTACGCCGATGGCGGCAGCCAGATTTCGTTCGAACGATCGGTAATCGCGACCCTGGGCAGCAATGGTTGCAGTACCTCTGGCGACGGCCTGATCGCAACCTTAGGCAAGAACGTGTTGATGGGATTCAGCTGCCCGTTCGATACCAACAACGATATCGGCGTCGCCACTGCAGCCTTCTTGAAACTGGACCCGCTGGCCGACAACGGCGGCTTCGCCCCCACCCACCTTCCGGCACTGGGCAGTCCGATCATCGACAACCACAACTGTCCGTTCGCACCACCGGAAAATCCCAGACTGGATCAACGCGGATTCACTACCGGCATTGATGGCGACGGCGATCTGGTCGGTTTATGTGATGCTGGCGCCGTGGAGCGTCAAACGATGGAAGACGGAGCGATCTTCAGGAGTGGATTTGAGTAAAGCACGGCAGACATCTACAACGGCGCGCCGACAACGAAGTTGGCCACCACGTTTTCACCCGATTTCAATGTCAACGTGATCGTAGTGCTTTCGCCCTTTCTCATTTCCCGCTTGGACTGCATCAGCATGAAATGCGCGCCACCCGGTTTGAAATGGAAATTCGAGCGCGCAGCGATTCTCACCGAGTGCAGCTCGACCATACGGGCAATGTCGTTTTCCACGCGCGTTTCATGCATCTCGACCAGCCCGAAATCCGGGCTGGATGCGGAGACGATTTCGATTTCTTTGCTACCGCCATTTTGCAGTATCGCGTACCCCGATCGCATCTGCGCCGATGGCGGCGCATCGCGAATCCAGGCGTTGCGCACCTGCAGTGAAACATCATGCTGGTTTGCAACGAGCGCCCCCGCCGCAAACAAACACGCCATCCACATCCATTGAATTGTTCGCATCAACTTCAAGGCTCCATGATCAAAACAGGCGAATGACGCGAGGTCAACATTGGTTCCCCAGGCCCACAGTGGGCGCGGCGTGAGCCGCGATCGTCAAACCAGAAAGTACGAGCACCGCGGCTCACGCCGCTCCCCACATTGTGGGTCCGACCTGCGGTCGGACGCTTTCGCCAGAGAGACCGAGTCGACAAAAAAAATTTGACCACAGGTCGGACCCACAAAGACAGTTGCTCCCACATACGCCGACTTAACCGATCAACCCGCCCATGATACTTTGCCGGTGACTCATCACGACGGCGCATGACCCATGATCGAACGTATCGTCCACCACCGTACTCTGGAACTGCGCCTGGCGCGCCCACCGGTCAATGCCATTTCACCCGAACTCTGCAACGCCCTGCTCCACGCGCTGCGAGACGCGCCCGGCCAGGGTTTTCGCGCCGTGGTGATCAGCGGTGCACCAGGCATGTTCTCGGCCGGCCTGGACGTGCCCACACTGCTGACGCTGGACCGCGACGGCATCATCGCGTTCTGGAGTGATTTCTTTCAGTTGATGGCTGTCATCGCGCGATCGCCTATTCCTGTGGCTTCCGCGATTACCGGCCATTCGCCGGCTGGCGGTGCCGTGATCAGTATTTTCTGCGACTACCGCGTCATGGCCCGAGGCAGCTTCAAGATCGGCCTCAACGAAGTGCAGGTCGGGTTGACCGTGCCCGAGGTCATCCAGCTCGCCTTCAAGCGCCTGCTCGGCGCACATCGCGCCGAGCGCATGATGGTGGCCGGCGCGATGATCGAACCCGATGAGGCGCTGCGCATCGGTCTGGTTGATGAACTCGCCGAAATCGATCAGGTCATTCCGCAGGCCCTGGCGTGGTGTCAAAAGCATCTGGCGCTGCCGCATGAAGCCATGAGCAGCACCCGCCGCATCGCCCGCCGCGATCTGGCCGACATCATGGGCGATGCCGCCCGCTTCCCAGCCGGTGAATTCGCCGATTCCTGGTTTGCCGAAGAGACACAAGCGGTGTTGCAGGCGATGGTGGCGAAGCTCAAAGCCAAGAAGGCCTAGAATATAGGGTGGGTGCAACCCACCGTTGCGCGACGTTTGAGAATGGTGGGTTGCATCACGCTACTGAGGTCACACGGACGTTGAAGCGACGACCTCACGCAACGTCGACGTCGCATATGCGCCCGCAGGCAACGAGAACGCCACGCGCAATGCGTCGCCTTCCACCCAAGTCCACTCCAGATCGCGAGGACGGATGCGTAGCGCGCGACGCTCCTGATCCATGCCGGCTGCGGCTACTCCCGCGCAGAGATCAGCGTGCGCTGTTTCGACTTCCTGCTCCAATGCAGCGACGGAATCTGTGCAGCGCAGATCGCCTTTTCCCCACAGGGGACCCGTGGGATGGATTTCGCCGCGCTGTACGCGTCCGGCCAGCACTTCGTCAATGGGCTCTGGGCCGAAGATAGCGCTGCGACCATCGAGCTGGAACACGTCGCCGACCAGCCCCTGGTCCCAGTTCTGCAGTTCCACACGCTGCGCCAGAACCGCATTGAAAATTTCTGAGCGCGCGGCGCTCAGCAGGATCGAGCGCTCATTACGCTCGAAACGGTGCCCCGCGAACAGTGCCCTGGCCTTGTCGATATTGCCGCCGCCACGACCGAAACGCTGTTCGCCGAAGTAATTGGGGACGCCGCGCCGCTGAATCTGCGTGAGCACGGCATCGGCGGCGGCACGATCGCCGACGATATCGCGCACGATGATGACAAAGCGATTGCCGCTGAGTGCGCCGCGCTGGATTTTGCGGGCATGACGCTCGGCGCTGAGGATGCGCACATCGGGGTCGCTGAAAGTATTCCAGTCCAGCATGGCACCTTTCTTTGCTGGCACTGAAAAGTACTGGCGCGTGATCGCATGCCGATCCTTCATTCCCGCATAACCGATATCACGCTCGGTCAGTCCTGCGAATGCAGCAACACGTTTGACCGCCCAGGCCGTATTGGCGCCTTTTTTTTCGATGTGCACCAGCCAGTGCTCGCCGCTGCCAGTGGCGCTGAAACCAATCAATTCATCGACAAAAAAATCTTCCGGCGCGGCGCGGATGCGACCGGTCAGCGGCGGGCCGCCAAAGGCATACGGCAGCTCGGTGCTCACGTGACGATCGACTCGATCAGCACTACCGCTTCAGCCGCCAAACCCTCGCCACGACCGGTAAAACCCAGTTTCTCGGTGGTGGTGGCCTTGATACTGACTTGCGCAATATCACAGCCCATAGCCTCCGCGAGTGCAGATCGCATCGCATCGCGATGCGGCCCGACCTTGGGTGCTTCGGCAATGACGGTGATATCGGCGTTGCCGAGCGTCCAGCCACGCGTGCGCAGCAGGCTAATGACATGCTTGAGGAACAGGCTGCTGTCTGCATCCTTCCAACGTGCGTCCGAAGGCGGGAAATGCTGGCCAATATCGCCGATCGCCAGCGCGCCAAGCAAAGCATCGCAGAGCGCATGGATGACGACGTCGCCATCGGAATGCGCCATGACGCCGGCATGATGCAGGATGCGTACACCACCCAGCATGATCGAATCACCTGGACCGAAGGCGTGCACGTCGAAACCGTGGCCGATACGAATGCTCATGCCGGGCTGGTCAGGATGAACTCGGCGAGCGCCAGGTCATGCAACGTGGTGACCTTGATATTGTCTTCCTCGCCTTGCACCAGCAGCGGATGCCGCCCAGTGGCTTCGAAAGCGGCAGCTTCATCGGTGATTCGCGGGCGAAGCTGCGGGTTGGTCAGGGTAGTGCGCAAGGCGTCGCGTAACTCGCCATAACGAAACAGCTGCGGCGTCAGAGCACGCCACAGGGTTGATCGATCCAATGTCTCGGAAATCGGCGTTCCGGCGCTGCCGCGCTTGACCGTATCACGGATCGGCGCAGCGAGAATCGCGCCGTCCGCATGCTGCATACCCTGTTCGAGCAGCGCATCAATGTCCGGATGCCGCACACAGGGTCGCGCGGCATCGTGCACCATCACCCAGTCATTCGCGGTGCAATGCTCAGCGAGCGCGTCCAGCGCCGCCAGCACCGAATCGGCGCGTTCCGCGCCACCCAGACAGGTGCGCACCGGCTTACCCTCGAGCTCGGTGATGCTGGGCCAGAGCTCATCATCGGCCGACAACGCCACCATGGCGCCGGCAATGCGCGGATGCGACAGCAGTCGATCCAATGTGCGCACCAGCATCGGCACACCGACCAGCGGCGCGTATTGCTTGGGAAAAGCGACGCTGAATCGCGCGCCGCGGCCTGCAGCCGGCACTACACACCAGATCATTGCGGTTTCGCCTCGGATTCTTCTTCTACGACTTGATAAAACACTTCACCCGGCTTGATCATGCCGAGTTCGCCACGCGCCCGCTCTTCGATCGCATCGGTGCCAGTTTTCAGATCTTCCACGTCGGCAGCCAACGCATCGTTGCGCTGCTTGAGTCTGGCGTTTTCGGCCTTCTGCAGTTCAACGCGCTCACGCAAACGATTCACATCCGCGCGCCCGCCCTGTGCCGCCCACAGTTTGATCTGCAGCGCTACGCACAGGACGAACAGAATCAGGAGCAGCCAGCGCAGCACGGGAATCGATCACTCCGCCTTACTTTCCGAAGTTCGGCAGGCTGATGAACGCGCTGCGTCCTGCATACCGAGCTGAACTGCCCAGCGACTGCTCGATGCGCAGAAGCTGGTTGTACTTGGCGACGCGATCGGTGCGGCACAACGAACCCGTCTTGATCTGAGTAGCGGTAGTCGCTACCGAGAGATCGGCAATCGTGGTGTCTTCGGTTTCGCCGGAGCGGTGCGAGATGATCGAGGCGTAGCGATTGGCATGCGCCAGCGCGATGGCGTCCAACGTTTCCGACAAGGTGCCGATCTGGTTGACCTTGATCAGAATGGCATTGCCAATACCCTTGTCGATGCCTTCCTGCAGAATCGCTGGATTGGTGACGAAGAGATCATCACCCACCAGTTGCACCGACTTGCCGACACGTTCGCTGAGCACCTTCCAGCCCGCCCAATCGTCTTCGGCCATGCCATCTTCAAGGCTGACGATGGGATAGCGCGCACACCAGTCGGCATAGAAGTCGACCAACTGCTCCGAGCTGAGCTTCTTGCCTTCCCCGGTCAGGTGGTACTTGCCGTCTTTATAGAACTCGGATGCGGCAGCGTCCATCCCCAGCCAGATATCTTCGCCGGCGCGATAGCCGGCCTTGTTGACGGCTTCAAGTATGGTTTCAATGGCTTCTTCATTGGAGCGCAGATCCGGCGCGAAACCACCTTCATCGCCCACTGCGGTGGCCAGGCCGCGGCCTTTGAGCACCGATTTAAGCGCATGAAAAATCTCGGTACCGGCACGCAGCGCCTCGGAAAAACTGGGCAGACCTACAGGCAGCACCATGAATTCCTGCAGGTCGACGTTGTTGTCGGCATGCGCGCCGCCGTTAATGATGTTCATCATTGGCACCGGCAACACTGCTGCACGATCGCCCGCGAGATGCGCCCAGAGCGGCTTGCCGGTCGCAGCTGCAACCGCGTGTGCATTGGCCAGCGATACTCCGAGCAAGGCGTTGGCACCCAGACGACCTTTGTTCGGCGTGCCGTCAAGGGCGATCAGGCGGTCATCCAGCCCACGCTGATCATGGGCATCGCTGCCGACCACTGCATTGCGAATCACCGTGTTGACGTGCTCCACTGCCTTGCGCACACCCTTGCCCAGATAACGCGTCTTGTCACCATCACGCAGCTCGACCGCCTCACGCGACCCTGTGGACGCTCCGCTGGGCACCGCGGCACGACCGACTTGACCGCCTTCGAGCGTGACCTCGGCCTCCAGGGTGGGGTTGCCGCGCGAATCGAGGATTTCACGCGCGAGCACAGAACTGATCTTCATGGGATTCGGAGGTCGTGGAGGGGGCGCCTAGGTTAGCAACCCGGTCGCGGGCGGCAAAGGCAAAATTTTCATGCACTCGGGGAACAGCACCCCGAGTGCATGAAAATCCTATTCATCTCCTAACCCCTCCCCGACCCTCCCCGAACATCGGGGAGGGAGAAAGCGATGGCCGGGTATCCTCGCATCGGCGCCGCTGGTAATTTCAGGAGCAATGAACCGCGATTCGGCCAGTCGATTGTCTACAGAACGCCTGCGTGACTGGTATGCGCAAGGCGCCTACCTTCCGTTCGGCGGGCATCGCATCTTCTTTCGGCAAAGCGAGAACTGGCATCAGACGAATCAAGCGATCCTGGTGCTGATTCATGGATTTCCCACGGCGTCGTTCGATTGGCATGCCGTCTGGGATGAGCTGAACCGGCACTTTCGTTTGCTGGCACTGGACCTGCTCGGCTACGGCGGCTCCAGCAAGCCGTATCCCCACCGATATTCGATTCTTGAGCAGGCCGATATCGTTGAGGCGTTGATCGATGAGCTGCGCATCAACGATTGGCACCTGCTCGCACACGACTACGGTGACACCGTCGCTCAGGAACTGCTTGCGCGGCAGCTGGTCCAGTCTCATGCCGGTGCTGCCCGCCGCCTGGCCTCAGCGGTGCTGCTCAATGGCGGACTGTTTCCGGAATCGCATCGACCAAGGCTGATCCAGCGGCTGCTGCTGTCACCCATTGGCCCGTGGATTGCCCGCCGTCTGAATCGAAAACGCTTCGCCTCAAGCTTCTCAGCGGTGTTTGCGAGGGCGCATCAACCCAGCGAGATCGAGCTGGATGAATTCTGGTCGTTGATCGCAGTGGACAACGGCCAGCAGCTGGCATCCGAGCTGATTCACTACATACCCGAACGTCGCCAGCGCCGCGAACGCTGGTGCGGTGCGTTGATCAAGACACGTTTGCCGCTTCGTCTGATCAACGGTCTGGACGACCCGATCTCGGGCGCGCATATGGTCGCACGCTATCGCGAGCTGATCGCCAACGCCGACGTCGTCGAACTGTCAGGCATCGGTCACTATCCGCAAATCGAAGCGCCGCAGTCGGTAATCGAAGCTGTGGTGACGCTGCGTCGTGATGTCGTTGCGCTGTAGCGCCGCTCAAATCCGAAGATCGAACTGATCCGCGTCCATCCAGGCCGGGAAGCGCTCGCGATGTGCGAGCAAACCTGCCGCGGACAATGTGCTCGTCGCTACTTGAACCTCTGCACCCAATTCGATCAGCGTCTCACCGACCTGATCGATGATCGCCGAATCGCCGGCATAGTGCAGATCATTGCCATCAGTGCCAACACGATTGACGCCCGCGACACAGCAAAGATTTTCGATCGCCCGCGCGCGCAACAACGTACGCCAGGGGCCGCGGCGCGGCGATGGCCAGTTGGCGACGAAGATCAGCAGGTCGTAGTCGAAGCGGTCAGGCACCGTTTCGTTGAATCGGTTGCGTATCCATACCGGGAAGCGAAGGTCATAGCAAACCATCGGACATACACGCCAGCCCTTGAGTTCGACGATCAATCGTTGCTCGCCACCGGCATAACGCTGGTGTTCGCCGGCCATCCGAAACAGATGACGCTTGTCGTATTGCCTCGTGGTGCCATCAGGACACACCCAAAGCAGGCGATTGAAGAACTTGTCGCCATCACGCATCACCACACTGCCAGTCACCACCGCCTGCAGAAGACTTGCCAGATCGCGCATCCAGACCAGAGTCGGGCCATCCATGGTTTCGGCATTAACCAGGGTCTCGTTGGTGAACCCACTGGTGAATGCCTCCGGCAGGATCACCAGATCGGTTTGTCCCTTGAGCGGAAGGCAGAGCCCGGACAACATGTCGCGATTGCCCGGCGGGTCGTGCCAGAGCGTTGCGGACTGGACCAGGGACACGCGCAGATCATTCATTGCAGCAACTGTGAGGCGGGGTGGGTATTCAGTATCCACGATCACGGTGGCGCACTCCAGACCCTTTTCTGGTGGTGTAGGCTGGCGGTGAGCGCAGCGAACCCCAGCAGACCTGCGTATTTGC
>JANMUE010000014.1:0-9380 GCA_031391205.1 Lysobacterales bacterium
ACGCCCACACCACCCAGTCGAAGCGTTCGCACACCCGCGCGAACTCGGCCAGAAGCACCTCACGATCGTCGTCGTCCGCAAAGATATCCACACGCGCATTGCCGCGCGCCATCACATGGTGCAGCGCACCGGCGTATTCAATACGGAGAGGGCGGGCCATGGTGCGAGCTTATCGATCGCAATATGGGAATACAAGACCTGACCCCTTTTCGACTCTGACCCCTTTTCGACTTTTTGCCCTGCTCAACAGCCTGCCAGGTGCCTGCTAGACCCGATCCGGCGTGTTTACTGCGAGCACAAAACGTTCAACGACATTTGGCGGCGCGCGAAAGGGGCTGAGCAAGATCGCAACATACTTAGCTCGTTCTTCTGCTGTGAAAACCATCCAACGCTGATCTGTTCGCGCGCGCCGAAGCGCTGCATCCCACTCATCGCGCGATTCATCAATCATTAGCCAATGGATCCAGCGCTTCTCAGCTTCCGTCCCGTCGCGCTCAATTTCATACGCCATCAAAGTAGCAATCAGCCGTTCGAACATACTTGCAACAATCGGACTATCCGAGACATCGGCATCATCGGGTTCCGTGCAAAATTTTGCCTCTCGGAACACACGTTGTAATGCCAATAAATCTGTGTAGTCATCCACTACAAATGTTTTAGAAGTCATTGGGCTTTACTCTTAAGTCAGCTTGTCGTCCATGCCGAATCGAACCATTGTGAATGAACTCGTTCGGATTTTTCCCCGGTCGTATCGGCAACCCATCCGCCACACGAATCTCGACGACATGAGATCCTTTGTCACCAGCGTTCCCTATGAACAGTCTATCTTTGACTTCGGACGGAGATAACTTTTGATCAGTAATGAATAACTTGCCTTTTCTATCTGCACGGATCACTCCTGTCTTTGCAATCCCATTCGCACCAGCAGAATCGGTGTAATGAAAAAAAGTCTTTCCCCTTCGTGCCGCACCCGACGCCCCGCCCGGCGCTAATATCAACGCTACCTCCGCCACTCCCGCAGCAGGCCTCAGTGATCGGTAGAGGCTGCCGAGTGCGAAGTAGTATTCGCTTTGGCAATAGTTTCCATGCTTTGCCTGTACCGCGCCGTACGCGTCGGCAATAGTGACAAACAAGTCGAGGCACAGCTGCGGGTCCTGCATGCAGGCCATCCTCAAGCTATCCATCAAGCCTGTCGGATCGGTTCGGCTGATCGGATCACCGTGCACATAGGCGTAGGGATTCGGGCCATCGCCAAGCCCCAACGGATCTTCCTGCGTAAACCTCCCCAGCTTCGGGCTGTAGTACCTCGCCCGATAGTAGTACAGCCCATTGCCGTCGTTCTCGCGACCGGTGTACTGGAATGGATTGTTCAGTGTTGCCAGCGCGGCGTCCGCTGCGGGACCGGGTGGTATTGCGGCGCCGCTGCCGTCGAACGCTTGCGCTTCGGTCTCGCCGTAGGGCGTGTATTGGTACTTGGCCTGCCAAGCCCCGTTCGCATCTTGCAGCGCGAGCGTGCTGCCTAGCGCATCGGTCAGAAAGCTACCGTACGGGGGAGGAATGCCAATGGAACCAAAGGGCGGCTCCTCGCCTACTTGCCGGCCGTAGCGTTCGTCAAGGCCAAGTCCGTTCAGGTAAGTACTTGTGACGCCATAGCCATTGCTCTCGGCTACGACATTGCCCCCGTCATAACGATAGTCGGTGCCCTCGCCCGCGGTTCGCTTGTAGGTACGCCTGCCAAGAACGTCATAGCGGAACTCTGCGCTCAGGTTGCCGCCGATCTCGGTCAACCGATCGCGCGCATCATAGGTGTATATGAGCAGATCGTGTGCGTTAGCGGCGCTGATGTCACTAACCAGGTTTCCGCTGATGTCATAGGTATGGATGCGGTCAGCCGTTGCCTCTAACTGATGATTGGCGTTAAATGCCGCCGGCCCGACCGCCTGTGGTAACAAGTCGTTCGCGAAGCTGCCGGTGCGAGTGATCAACTGACCCGATTCGTCGAAGCCATAGTTCAGGTCGCCAATCAGCGTGCCGCCAGCGTTGCGGTATTCGATGCGGTCGAGGCGATCATCTGTGCCGTAGCTGTAGCGCTGTTCAGTGCCGTTAGGCAGTCTCACCTTGGTCCTACGATCCTGCGCGTCGTATTCGAACGTTACGCTTCCTCCGGTCATTCGCTTGATCTGACGGAGCCGACCGAATGTATCGTAGGAATAAGTGCTGTATGGATGTCCGCTCGGCGCGGTGCGAATCCGACGTCCGACCGCATCATATTGATATTCGATGGTGCCGCTATCAGTGGTCTCGCTAGTGACGTTGTCGAGCAGGTCGTAGCCGTAGCTGATGGTGCCTGAATAGTCACCGATGGTCAGCAATCGATCGCCTGCATCGTATGTCTGCTGTATCGGCTCGCCATCGCTGAGGTCGACGAGTTCCAGCCGTCCCAGCTCATCAAAGCGGTACGTCGTAGCGCGCGACTGCCGATCAGTGTGCGTGAAGTAACGAGAGACGTCGTCATAGCTCCAGCTTTCTTCCTGGCCCAAGGCATCGGTACGCAATATCGGCCGCTGCCTGGTGTCGTAATCCCAGCGTGTGACACTGAAGTTCGCATCCGTCAGCGTCTTCAGATTGCCCATCGGGTCGTAGCTGAAATGCGTAGCCGCGCCATCGGCCGCGCGCTGTACAACGACGCGATCGAGATTGTCGTATTCCAGCTTTGCGGTTCGTCCTTGCTGGTCGGTGATCGACAGGGTGCGGCCCAGCGCATCGACATAGCGCTTGAGCATGCGCCCTTGATGATCGGTGATGCTGACCAGGTCATACAGCTGATAGCCGAACTGGGTGACGCGCTGCTGCGGGTCGGTAACGCTGGTCACGCGATCCAGCGTGTCGTAGTCCATGCGGACTTCGCGCTGGCGGTAGTCGATCACCTTTTCCAGTCTTCGCCTTGCATCCCAGACATAGGTGGTGACATGGCCTTCGGGATCGGTGCTGGATATCGGGTCGTGGTAGGCGTTGTAGGTCATCTGCGAGGTCAGGGCCTGCGGCGTCCCTGCCAGCACGGTGATGCCGGTCATGCGCTGCTGGCTGTCGTAGGTGTACTCGGTGCGCCGCGCCAAAGGATCAACGACGGCCTGTAGCAGGCCCAGCGTATTGCGCTCGAAATACGTGCTGCGCTCCAGCCCGGTGCCCAGTGCCTCGGTTTCTTCCGAGGGATAGCCAGAGCTGTGGAAGCGCACGCGCCGCGTGCTGCCATCGGGATCGGTAACCTGGGTTTCGGTGATGGTGCCATTGGCAGTGGTGTAAGCGAGTTGATGTGTGCCGCCATCACTGAGGGTCTGATGGATCACACGGCCATTCGCGTCGTACTGGTTCAGCACCATGCGGTTGCCGCGCCGATCCCAGACTTCCTGCATGCGGCCATTGGTGTCGTAGACGTACTGCTCGAAGCTGTTGTCGGGATAGGTAATCCGCGTCAGGCGCCCACTGGCGTCATAGGTGTACTGCCAGCTGCGCCCGCCCATGTCGGCGATGGTGCTGACGCGTGCGCTGGTGCCGGTGGTCAGGTCGAGGTGCCGTCCGCTGGGGCCGGTGATGCGGGTCAGCGCGCCACCAACGCGAACCAGTTCGACCCTGTTACCGACGCGGTCGGAGCGGCTCAGAAGATGCCCTCCGAACAGCGAAAATTTCAACTTTTCTCCATCACGCCGAGTGACTTCGATGGTCCAATATTCAACGCCGCCCAACCCGTAGTCGGTGTAGATCATCTCGGCACCAAACCACGCGCCCTGCACCTCGTCGTTGATCGCCCGGAAGTCGGCGTAGGGGTAGGGGTAGCTGGTGTGCTGAGGGCTGGTGCGACGGAAGGGAATCTTGGAACAGTCTGGCAATACCATCCAGATCACGTTCCAGTCGAAATGCGCGGCGCCCTGGGCGCCGCTGTTGAGCTTGTAGATATAGTGACCCAGGCCGTGGAATACCCCCTTGCCGAAGTCGCGGGAGACGCTGTCGCCCGGCCGATAGGTGGTGTTGATTGCAGCCGGAACACGGTCGTTCAAGTGAGCGCCAGCGGCATGGTGCAGGAACAGCCCTGTTCGCAGATCCACGGGGTCAGCACCCGTTGCTCCACAATTCGTCGGCGTCAACGGCGGCATGTCGGCACCGAAACTGATGCCAAAGCCAGTCGCCTTGTAGATCTCGGTTCCGGCATCGGGCACGACATAGAGTCCGTCATTCGAGACTCGACCCGTGCCATAGGCATACCAGCCCTTGTCGATCGGATCGTAATTCAGGAAATCGGCAACACGGCCCGGCGCCGCACCCGAGTAATTGGGATAGACAAAGCGGATGCCCGGCGTCACCCCGGGCGTCAGCCCCTCCACCTGCAAACCCGCAGGTTGGAAACTCATGTGCAGTGGCGTATTGACCGGATAGTTGATCGGTGCGCGATCCAACGGCACGGGAATGATGGCGATGCGGCGCACCACTTTTCCCTCGCGATCACGCAGCACGGTGCCTTTGGGCAGGTGCACCGAGAATCCAGGCATCAACGGCGTACGAATGGTGATGTCCGAGCGCAATGGCGATTCGATCTCGATCCAGTCCTGGGTGCGAATCTTGGGAAGATGGATTGGGCTGATCGGTGTTTCCTTGCCTGACTCGGCGTCAAAGCCGATGACAAATTGACCGAAGCTCTCGCCTTCGCCGGACTTGACACTGCGCCCATCGACCACCAGCTGCTGCCGCCCCGCTTCGAAATCCGACAACCAGTACCGACCCTGGGCATCGGTGCGCACCGTTTGCGCGCCCAACGACACGGTGACATTGGCAAGCGGCTTGTCACCGATGCTGTAAATGACGCCGGAAGCTGAGGTACCGGATGACTTGAGTGTCTTGCTGCGCCAGGCTTTTTCTCGCTGATTGCGCGACATGCCCAGTGCCAGCTGTTCGCGCACCTGAGCGTTCAGCGTGCGATTTGTACGCCACTGGCTGTCCAGATTTTCCGCGGTCGGTATCCAGAAGTCCAGATCGTTGCCCGGAGCCTCGGTGAAGCGGAATTGATCGGCGATGCGTCGCTTGCGCAGTGCGTGGCCACCCTCGCCAACGATTTGCACTGACGGCGCGGTCTTGTCAGTGCTGACATCCGGTGCCTCGACGCGCGCTGCAGTGTCGTTGCTCAGCAACGCCTCATGATCGCCATTACTGACGCGAGTGTCCGGTCGCGATGGCTGCACACGCTCGGTACGAAACTCAATCAGGCCGGGTGCGACCCCAGCCATTCCCTTGCTTCCAAAAACCACGGTGTATGTTGATGCCGGCAGCAATTCCTGCTTCGGTGTGACGAACAACAAGAGCCCGTCCCCTGCAGGTACCAGTGTAAATGCCTCCTGACCGCGCGGACCGATCAGGCTGGGCGGGTTGTCGTTCCAGAACTGCGTCGCCACAGGCATGGTGAACTGCAAGCCGATCGCGGTACCCAGGGGCACGGCCTGGTTCGATACAGTGGGGTTGCTGGCGGTAAGAACGATGCGATCGTCTGCAGGACTGCCGGCTGCGCCATTCAGTGATGAAGCGGGTGATGCCTGGACTGGGTTTGATTCCTCGGAGACAGGATGCCGCTCCCACGTCAGTTCGACGTTCGGCGCAGCGGGATCAAACAGCAGCGCCTCGGGATGCGACGGCGAGCTGAGGCGAACCCTGCCTCCGCTCACCAGCTGCGCAGTGATTGGGCGCATCGCCACTGGCAGGGGCTGAGGGAGCACGTCGCTTCGATTGCGCCGAATATCCCAGGCTTCAATTCGTGTTACTGCCGCGATACCTGTGGCACGGCCGCCAATCATCAGCAGGCGGCCATCAACCAGCAACATTGCGGCGTGTCCGGCCCTGGGCAACAGATCGATTGCGCCGGCCAGCGAGGATTTGCGCGTGCGCGGGTCAAACCATTCACCATCGGCGACGATCCGGCCATCGACACTCACTCCGCCCCAAATGAATACGCGGCCGTCAGGCATCAGGGTGGCAGTGTGCTCGCGACGAGGGCGCAGCAGACTGGCGGCTTCGCTGCCATCGTCAAGCCACACCTTGTTGCCCGAGCCAGCGTTGCCGGCCGCGGCAATCTCAAGCCAGTGGCCGTCGGCAAGTTGAATTCGGGTGGAACTGGTCGACGCAGGTTGCACTGCAGCAGCACTGACGTCAGCGCACATCAGGACGACGATGATCGCAAAGACAAACCGATGGAAAATGTGCAGGATCATGGCAAACGTCCTCATTGTGCAGTCAGCTGCGCGCGAAGCGAAGCGGGTGTGCCGAAACTGGGGTCCAGAACGACGCCGTAAGTGCCGCTGAACGGAAGCAACGGCATATTCACCGAATACGTTGCCACGCCAGAGGACATAGACCCGCTATAGATTCGAAATCCGAAGGGGTCGATCAAGTAGATCGACACCATCGAAGACGGGTTAACCGAGGCGAGCCTGGTCAGCGTCAGGCCGACGGTGGAACCGCTTTGTGCTTCAAAGTTCAGACGGCCATTCTGCCCGGGTTGCAGCAGGAAACTTTCGTCGCTGCCGGTGTGTTCCAGATCAAAAACGGGCGTTATGGTGAGCTGGGCGTCCTCGCGGCTATATGTGCCTGGCCAGACCACCGCCTGGTAGACCCCGCCGACCGCGGCTTCGACGACATCGAAGTCGCAGTAGACCTGGCTGTACGTGCTGCAGATCGCATAAGGCTGAGTCGTGTTGTAATCGAGCAGGCGACGCGACAGCGGATCGACCACTTCAATGAACATGCTGTCGTAGCGATTGCTGATGCTCTGGATGCTGACCCCAATACTGGGATGGCTGCCTGCTGCCGCGGTGAACGGCAGCCAGTACCATGGCCCGGGAACGACATCCACGAGCGTTGGCAACGGACTATTGTCGAGCACACCGGTTGAAATTCTGGCGCTGGCCTCCGCCATCACCGCATTCAACGGATCGACGAAAAGCGTATAGACACCCGCAAGCGGGAAGTCTCCAATGCGTATTGTCGCAGGTCCCGCAGCCACGTTCCCTGCGGAATAGAGTGGCGCAACCAGCGCCGCACCATCTGGACGAAGAACTGAATAGTTCACCGTTCGCTGCTCGGGGTTGGTGACTTGGGTGTCGATATGCAGGGTCTGGGCGACACCTGGCGTGCCGCCGAAGTACAGGCGGGCATTTCCTCCGGGACGACCAATGACGAAAGTCTGAGCATTCTCGGTCAACGCCAACTCAATATCCGAGCTGACAAGAATTCCGTAGCTGGATGCGGTCAATCCATTCGATCCCTGGACCACCACCACGTACCTGCCCGACACCGGCAAAATCCCGATATCGATCTCGCAACCGTAGTGGACGGAGGTCATCTGATTGCAGGTTGTGGAGGACCCCAGGTTCAGTAGCGCGCCGGATGGAAGATACGCGCTGACATTCAGCCAGTACGCGTTGGTATTTGGGGTCAACTGGATGTTGGTTAGACCCATACCCAACTTATGTCCGGCATTTCCATCGATCGTGAAGCGCGTGGCGTGCCCGGCTCCGGATCCCGAGACGAGAACCAGCGAGCCATCAACAGCCAGCTGTATTCCTGGATCGAGTTGCACGTTACCGGTGATTTTTCCGCCGTTATCCGGGTCCAACATCAACGTGTACACGCCCGACATCGGAAGTTGGAATGTGGTGATCAATCCACCTGTCGCATTGATGATGCCGGATCCGGCATCTGGGGTGATCTTGGTCGATATCGGCGACCCATCTGGTGCCGTCACCGTGACACGCAGTTGAGTCGTACCAGCAGAAAAGACGAGATCACGCAGATTGACCGAGAATCCGCCGCCCACCGAGGCATCGACTGGAAAACGTGCATTCTCCCCATAGCGCGAAATATCGATGGGTCGGAGCACATTCGGCGCTAGCTCTTCACGCTCATCATCGGTAAGCCACAGCGTCGCCTCAGCAACAGAAGAATAGGACTGCGGCAGCCAGATAAAGGAGTACTCGCCAGCAGCGTCAAAGGGCTTGAGATTCAGCGAACAGGTGGCGCCTTCGTTGCAGTTGGGACTGCTGCCGGTCTCCAGGTCCAGCAAGTAATGATCGCGAGTATGTGCACGAAATGACGACGGCATTGAATCAGATGTGCTGTTGCCCGCCCGTAAACCGACACCGAGCTGGTCACCCGCCTGAGCCGGGTATACGACGCGGATCGATTGACCGGCCGCTGCCTGATAGCTGCTGGTAGACCCTTTTACCGCGCGCGGCGAGTTCACAACTCGAAAATCCAAATTGCGCGTCGTGCCGCCCGTCAACTGAAGGCGAAGCACATAGTGTCCAGAAACCGGGAGCGGCAAGTGATGCACACTCATCCTGGTGCCGCGCAAATCCTGAAAGTCCACACGCTGAGCGAGCTCGTTGGTGATCGGCACTTTCTCACCGCGGGGGTCGAACAAGGTGGCCTTTACTCCAAGGTTTGTATTCACGGAGGTCATGTCCGGACTGGTGAAATGCACACTGATCCATCGGTCTCGCTCCGCATGGAATGCAAACTCCGCGATCGGGCTGGTTGTCGTCAAAACCACATTCGCCGGGGCACCGTCGATCTGCTGTTCCTGACCCGCCGCCAAACCACTACAGGGGTCTCCTGTTCCTGATACCAGGTAAAGGAGGGTCGAGCTTTGGACGGTGCCAGCCTGCGTGGTTACCCGCAGGGGTCCGCCCGGCGTGTGTTGAGGCGCACGGAAGCTGAGCGTGGACTCGGTGATGGCGGTGATGCGCGCCAGACGACCGCCTACTTCGACACGCGTGGCGTTCGGCCTGACGCCGAAGCCACTGCCGGTCACCGACACGACAGCGTCGTACTTGGCGCAGCTGTGCGAGACACTGGTGATCGTGGGTGGGGCAAGCCCGGTGGTGACTTCGAAATTTCCCAGTGCCAGCGAACTGCCGGGGGCGTCCAGTGTCAGCGCGTGCACGCCGGCCGCAACAGCAGGCACTGTGAACCGGATTTCCTCCGCAGTTGATGCAAGTGTTGCGGCGGGCGTCGCAGTGCCGAACAGAACCTGCTGGCCGGGAGTTGTCGGCAACGCGTTGCCAATGACGCTTACTTCGGTGCCTGGCGGGCCGTGGTCCGGCTGCAGCGCAAACACCAGGGCGTTACTCGTAGGCGCTGCGACGGCGATCAGGTTGCCGACGGCGTCATACTGATAACGCGCCGCCTGGCCGGACTGATCCTGATTAGTTCCCATCCTCAGCCGCAATGTCGCCCGATCTGAGACCGGTAGCGCGCATGGTACGCCCACACTCGAACGGAGGTGGGTCGTGGCGATGAATCAGGTGCAGTTCCAGAAGGGACTGTCGATGGTGGATTTC
>JANMUE010000058.1:0-4510 GCA_031391205.1 Lysobacterales bacterium
CGCATAGCCTGGGCTATCCCAAAGAGGCCGCGCCGTTCTGGACGCTATTGGAGCGTCATCGGGGGTTGGTGCGCCAGCAGGCGTTGTTTGTCGATGACAACTTGCACGTGCTGCGCGCCGCGCATGCGTACGGCATTGGTCAGATTTTTGCGATTGCGCAGCCTGTCTCGACCATGCCGGTTAGGCATATCGCGGAATTTTCGGCGGTGAATGGGGTAAGGGAGTTGTTGCCGTAGGTGGTGTTGCGAGCTTACATTTCTGCTAGCCATTGGGGCGAGTACAGGTTGGGAATCTCGCCAATGCGTAGAGTTTGATTGGTGGCAACGTTGACTACCAACTGGTCGTGAATCAATTTCACCCGGTTTAAACCACCTGTGAAGCTGAGCTTGCCCTCCATGTCGCGACTGTCGCGATGCTGCGAAGGGAAGGCGCGCACAGCTTCTAACAAGGGCAATACGCTGCTGGCGAGATCCTTGCGGACGAAGAATGCATTGATGCCATTGGCGTTGCTGCCGACGAATTCATAGCCGCGCCGTGCTGCCAGTAGCCGCAATGCCGTAATCGAAGCACCGAAAAACAGGCCGCAGTAATGCGCGTTGAAGCGATTGAACGCCGGGTTGTAGGGCACAACGATTGGCGTGGTATCACCCAGAATTGGGTTGTATTCGCAAATGACGATAGCCGGGTCCACAGCGGTAATTTTTTCCCATACCCAGTAGTCGTTGCCGTCAATGTCGATCGATAGGATGCCGAGCGGCCCACTAAAGCCATATTCAATGATCAGCTCGTTGATATTTTCGGCGGTTATGAACGCTTGCTGCGCAGCTAAGTTGTACATCCAGTAAAAGCGCTGTGCTTTCAGTGCCTGCATATTGTCTGCACTACCGTCCATCACCAGGCCGCGCCAGTTGCGATTCATCATCAGAAACCGGCAATTGGCTTCGCGGAAATTTTCCACACCGAATTCTATAAAGCGCGTATTGGGCACAGGGATATGCGCCAACAGCCATTCAATGATGCCGTCTTCGCCCCATTGCGAGAACACCCGGAACTCAGCGTCAGCTAACGTCTTGATGCGGGTGTTAAGCGCTTGCTGTCGGCATGCAATGCGCCCATTAAGCATTAGCAGGCGCTCGGCGGTTTCATCCTCGAATTGCGGGATTCCGGCCACCTGTTGTGTCCTTGACGACTTTGACCGGCGTTTGAATAAGGATTTCAATTGCACTCCTGTTTCGTTGCGCGGGCAGCGACAGTTGGCGTTGCTGGCTTGCCGGGAGCTTCGTGTAATCGTCTCAGCAACAGTTCTGCTGGCTGACGACGATGCGCGTGTATCCAGCCGGGGTCGGTGGCGAGGTACGGAGCGATGCGTTTCATCGCAAAGTCGCGTAACTCTGGCGCCCACCCATAGCGATCCGCAGTCAATAGCATGGATTGTGCTGCATCCAGGTAGCGGCGATGGCACAGGAGATTGTCAGCGACATAGTCGGTGTAGTGTTGAAAGCCAACGGGGATGGTTTCGCCGAATTCTGCCTGCGTGAAGGCAATGCCACTGGTGCAGGCCTGCACGATTGCGTCGGCAATTTTTCTCGATGATGTCTGGGTCATTTCCACAATATGCGAGTGGTCCAGGCCGTAGTAAGCAAAATCATGCGCGAACGAGGCGAACACAGAGGTGGAGGCAGATAGCAATTGAATCATCGGTAGTTGTTTCGCGGCCGTTGACGTTGCTGCTACGGTGCCACCGCTGCCAGCGCCTATAAACAACGAACAATAATGGGTGAGCCCTGCGGTTTCGCGCAGCGACAGATTGCCGGCATAGCGCGAGTTTGGGTGCAGTAAATTCATGGGCGATTGCGTGGAAAAAATCACTGTTGCCGATGGCAGTGCCGCATACACGTGAGCTGCAATCTCCTGGGCCAAGCCGGGGGTGACGAATGACTGCCCGCTATGGGCGGAGCACTCAAACAGGATGCGATGTGAAAAGGCGTCGATGGTATTTTTTTCTGCAAAGTCCTTAATATTAGATAGCTCTTGCTCGTCGAGCCGAATGACGTTTTCCACAGGTACGGTGATCGGGGCTCCGTAGCTCCGCAGAATGCTGGGACGAATAGTGCCGTCATAATTCTGGAAATTGTTGGGCCAGATTTGCGAGAGATACGCGTGATCAAATTCGTGTCGCAATAGCCGTCGCACCGCTTCGCGTTCAAATACCCGCCAAGTGATGTCAAGGATGCTGCGATCGGCTGCGGGGACTTCCCAGACGGAGTCGATATGCGGATTGTTGCGCAGCAAGCCGGAACACAGCGACGAAATCGCCCAGGTGATATGTGCATCGGGGTTGTCGTGACGAATTTGCCGAGCAAGGGTGGTTGCATACAAGCAGTCGCCATTAGCGCCAAGTTGACCAAGCAGAATTCGTCGCATATCGATGTGCTTTGTTGTATCAGTTCGTCGCCATCAGGTCATCGACAATCGCTGCAAGGTCGCAGCTGGGCCGACGTCCAATACTTCGCTCAAGATGATCCAGGCACACATTGAACGAATCACCCATGTTTTGGGGTGGAAGGGTTTCCGAGACATGCCGCGAATAGTCGAGTCCATGCTGTGCGAATAGTTGGCGGACCGCCTCACGTCCATGCCAGGTGACGCCGGAGGCCAGCACGAAATCATCGGCTGGCGCTCGCTCGCTGATATCGACGGCAATATCCATCAACTCTTCGGCCGAAGACCAATCCGCATAAAAGTCCAGGGTTTTTACTGTCATGGTATGCCGTGAGTCTGCGAGTGCTCCCGCTAAACCACGCGCGAGTGTGGGCACAAAAAAATTGGCTGGTCGCCGGCGTGATTCGTGATTGAACAACAATAGATTGGCGGCGGCAATGCGGTGATGGGAACGATAGTGGCGGATCAGTTCCAGTGCGGCAATTTTTCCAATGCTATACAGGCATGAGGCAGCGTAAGGTGTGGTTTCGCTGATAACGCCGGTCAGTGGTCCGGGGAATATCTTGGACGAGTTGGCATAGACCACGCGCAAGTCCGGTTTATGTTTGCGTGCAAACTCGAGGATAGTATGTACGGATATCACGTTGACCGATGCCATGGCGGCAAAGACCGGTTCGTAGCTGAAGCCGGCTGCTCCGTGAATGGCGGCGGCATGAAATACCGAGTCAGGTCGCTCTGTGTGCAGTAACGCCGATAGGTCGGCGGAGTTCTCCAGGTCAAGCTGCTGATAGCGAAACGATTCTGAATTACCGACATAGCGGCTGACGGGTTGACGGCCCGCACCGACGACGACATAGCCGCGGCGTAGTAGCGCTTCAGCAACGTAACTGCCGTCCTGGCCATTCACGCCCAGAACGACTGCTTTAAGCATTCTCGGTCTCAGTTCCCAAAAGCAGTTGAACCAAGTCTTGGGATACCTTCATGGATGCATCAAGATTGTCCTTATCGACGACCTGGATGTCGGGAAGTGGGAACAGCATCTTGGTGCCAGCCCGGATGCTGTTTGCTTCGCGCTCCAGGAATTCGCCCCGGAAATGCCATGGCAAAACCAGGTAGTAGTCCGGTTTCATTGCCCGCGACTGTTCTTCCGAAATAATGGGAATGTTGGTGCCAAGTGTGTGCGCGCCTATCTTTAGTGTGTTGCGGTCGGCGGCACAGTCAACAATGATCCGGTCAACGCCGTACCATTGCAGCAGAACGTTGCCCTTGGTGGATGCGCCGTAAATGTGGATCCTTTCGCCACGGGCACGGATGTCAAACAGCAGTTTCTTGAATCGGTCACGCAGCGAATCAACGCGCGCTTGAAAGGCGAGGTATGGTTTTTCAGTGTCCAGTTCCATTTCGAATTCGCGAATTCGCAGCCGATGCAGAAAGGAGCGATCTGCTGGGCTGCCAACGATAGAGCTGTTGGCGTGACAGGCGTAGCAGCGAATGCTGCCGCCATTGATATCGTTGATTTCTACTTTGAATATGCGAAGGTTGGCCTTGCGCGCGATGAACTCAAGGGCCGAGAGGCTGTAGTATTCCAGGTGCTCATGGCAAATCGTATCGAAGGAATTCTGCAGCAGCATGAGTGGCAGATAAGACATCTCGAATACCCAAATGCCATTGGGCTTAAGTAGTGTGGCCACCCCACCAGCAAAACCGACCGGGTCCTCCAAGTCATAAAACATCGCTATCGATGTGACGATGTCCATTCCATGCTTCGGCAGTGCCGCGAGTGCTTGTTCGGACGGGAAGACCGTGTTGACGACAGTAACTTCCGACCCGATTTCCAGCGCGATATCTGAGGGGTCGACGCCGTAACGGCGAGTGCCTGCAGGATAGTTGGATAGCAGCGTGCCATCGTTACAGCCGATGTCCAATACGGTAAGCGGGTTCTGTTTCGTCAGCGCTGCGGCGCTTTCCGCAATGTTACGTAAGTGGCTGCGCATCGTGGCATTGGTGCCCGATCGGTACCAGTAGTTTGCGTAGAGGATCTCGGGCGGAAACGTGTGTGCCAACTGTA
>JANMUE010000076.1:0-3423 GCA_031391205.1 Lysobacterales bacterium
CGCGCGCCCGGACGCGATCATCGCCTGGGGGGTGAGCACCACACCTGTGGGGCTGCCCGTCGTGCCGGAGGTCTAGAACCGCGCGGCCATCTCGCCGGCGCTGCCGGTGTCGACGTCCTGGGGCAAGGATTGAGGCGGTGCGGCGTTGAATTCGCGACCGCGGCGTTGCAGCTCGTCGAAACTGATCAGCCCCGGTTGTCCATAGCTTCTCAAACCACGTGGGTCGTCGTAAATGATGTGTTTCAGCTTGGGACATTGCGGCTGGATTTCCAGCAACTTGTCGACTTGTTCCTGGTCTTCAACGATGGCGTATTCGATATCGGCATTCTGGAATACGAACACCATCTCTTGCGCCACAGCATCCTGATAGAGCGGAACCGGGATACCACCCAATGCCTGCGCGCCGGTGATCGACCAATAAAGCCGCGGACGATTCTCGCCGATGATGGCCAGCGAATCGCCGCGCCGGAAACCCAGCGACGCAAGCCCGCCAGAAAGCGCTCGCACCTCGTCGGCGCTCTTTCCCCATGAGTAGGTCTGCCAGATGCCAAGATCTTTCTCGCGGAGCGATGGATGGTCGCGACGCTCCGCGGCGTGCTTCAACAGCAGGCGCGGGAATGTCAAACCCTGGGTCAAGCCTTTATCAGGCGTTGCCATAACGGGCATCGCAATCTCCTCCAAACAGCTGTGATTTTTGTTGTTAGTGTTGTCTATTGGCGCTAGCCACTATAGCAGCGCGCCATCTTCATGCAAGCAACTATCACCAGCAGTGTAGTCAGCGATATCTCAAGCAGTTGTCATCGCGGCGACAATCGATATTCTTTTCCATCACACCCGCATCGTGGCGCTGGAAGCCATCAATTCGGCGCGTGTATAGTGGCATTCAACATGACGGCCTCTACATTGCACCGCACAAAAGACGCGCCTTCCGCTCGTTCCACAACGCTGACATTTCTGTCCAGCTGCGTTTGGGCGGAGCATTTGTCAGCCGAAGAACTGCAGCGCGTGGCCTCAGAAATCATCGAGCGCAACATCCAGGCCGGCGGCTACATTTGCCGCAAAGGTGAGCCGGTGCAGTCCTGGATTGGCGTGATCGATGGCCTCGTCAAGATGAGCAACCTCTCTGCCGACGGCAAACTCACGACGCTGACCGGCGTGCCCTCCGGCGGATGGTTCGGCGAAGGCACGCTGCTCAAGGACGAGATACGTAAATACGACATCCTCGCGCTGCGCGATAGCCGCATCGCTTATATGCCGCGTGCGACATTCAATCGCCTGCTGGATAGCAACCTGGGCTTCAATCGTTTCCTGCTGATGCAATTGAATGAGCGCCTCGGGCAGTTCATCACGCTGGTCGAAAGCGAACGGCTGCTGGAGCCCGACGCGCGCGTGGCGCGCTCGCTCTCGGTGCTGTTCAACCCGGTACTGTGTCCGAACATCGGCCGGCGCATCCAGATTTCGCAAGAGGAGATCGGCCTGCTCTGCGGCTTTTCGAGACAGCGCGTCAATCAGTCGTTGCAAGTGCTGGAGCGTGCGGGCTTGTTGAAGGTCGAGTACGGCGGCATCACCGTCAACGATCTGACGGGCCTGCAACGATTCGGTGCCTGACAAGACGATGGATTATACCGTTCGTCTACATCATGACTATGTGGAAGCAATCACAAACGGCGAAGTTGATCTCTCCGACGGAAAAGCCTGCATTGATGAAACGCTTCGCCTTTGCCTCGATCACGGTCTATCGAAAGTGCTGGTCAATGGCACGGGACTAGCCAGCGGCGTGTCGGTGGCTTCACGATTTGCCGTGGGTGAATACATTGCCGCGCGCGCTCTACCGCGCATGCGAGTAGCCATTCTCACCTCCACAGAAGTGGTTCGCGAAAGCAAGGCGCTGCAAAACACAGCGAACAATCGTGGAGCGCAGGTGATTACGACGGACTCGATGGAGGAGGCGTTGGCGTTCATAGGCGCACGGCGAGGCAAAGACGAGCCCTAGCGCTGGTGCGGCTTCGCAGGCATTTTCTGCCTGGAAAGCGCGTGAAATGGCGATCTGCGTGTTGTGTTTCAGGACGTTGTTCGGCAATCGCGAAGCTGGTGGTTGGTAGTTTAGGGCGGAATGCGGCCGGTCATTGTTGTAGTACTTGAGCCAAGGCTTCAGTGCCTTGGTTCGATCCTGGTTGGTGGCGTAGCGTTTTGCCCGCACCCACTCACGCAAGCAAGTCTGGATGAAGCGCTCTGCCTTGCCGTTGGTCTGTGGTCGGTAAGGTCGAGTAAAGCGTTGCTTGATCTCAAGATCCGCACAGGCTGCCGCAAAGTCGCGTGACCAATAGGCTGAGCCGTTGTCGGTCAACAAGCGCTGGATGTGGACTCGCTGACGCTCGAAGTAGTTGACCGCCGCCTTGAGGAAGGCGATCGCACTGTACTTGGTTTCGTCCGGCAGGATCTGCACGAAGGCCACCCGGCTGTGATCGTCGATGGCCACGTGCATGACTTCATAGCCGCTGCCGCGCCCGCCGATGCAAACGAGCTTTTTCGTGTCCATGTGCAGTAGCTCGCCGGGCTGATCACGTTCATAGCGCTTGATCGGCTCTGCTGGGACCCGGAGTCGCGACAAGCCAACAGCCGCACAGATGCGCCAGACGCTGCTCAGGCTGATCTCAAGGGCCCACGCGATGTTTCTCATCGTCCAGTGACACCAACGGCGCAGGCGGCGCACCCACCGAGTCAAGCGTGGGCCGAAGGAGGCGGGGCTGTGATGCGGTCGACTGCTGCGATCTTGCAGGGCGGCCAAGCCCCCTTCGCCAAAGCGCTGCCGCCACTTACTCGCCGTGCGCGTGCTGACGCCCAATGCCGCTGCTGCCGAGCTCACGCCCAGCAACGACGACAGTTCATTCAGGTGCACTCGTCCGTGCACCGTTAATCTGGCATTCTTGTGTATGTTCATCTGGTCGCTCCTCGGAGTTTCTGTTGTCTGGAAACACCAGTTTCTCCGATCCGGCCAGGTGAACAACCTGTTGAAACATTACATGTAGATCGCCATTTGGGGCGCACTTCGGGGCAGAAATGCTCGGGAAGGCGCGCCAAATGGCGATCTGCGAAGCGCGATGCAGAGTAATCAGACCACAGGCTCGCCGGGCGCGCGGCGGTAGTCCATCACCCAATTGGTCTCCCAGTTCTTGCCACCGTCGCGTGAGTAGGCCTGTTCCCAGCGCGGGTTCGGCGTCGCGGTGCGCGACCAGATGTAACGCACTTGAACGGCCTGGCCCTCATGCTCGTCCGCGCCATGAAATGTCCCCGTGCCGCAGGTGAAAGAACCCACCATCGGCGCCTGCATGGCCCCGTCGCGAGCGCCGACCCAGGTGCTGACCCATCGTTGTGTGTTGCGGTTGTACACATGCATGGACATGCCGATCGGCACATCCCCAT
>JANMUE010000107.1:0-19799 GCA_031391205.1 Lysobacterales bacterium
GTAAGTGCATGTTGGTGCGGCGTGAGCCGCTATTCTCAACATTGCAGAATCGTCTAAAATCGCGGCTCACGCCGCTCCTACATTCGCTAGAATTGCGCCTTTGGGAATCTTCTGCTTATGCATCTGCTGGTTTCGAATGACGATGGCGTAGACGCGCCGGGTATCCGTTTTCTGGCCGACGCGCTGGCCGTACTGGGCAAAGTGACGGTGGTGGCGCCAGACCGCGATCGCAGTGGCGCCAGTAACTCACTGACACTGGATCAGCCTATACGAGTGCTGCAACTCGACGACGGGCGCTATCGCGTCGCCGGCACGCCGACCGATTGCGTGCATCTGGCGCTGTTGGGTTTGCTCGATTCCGACCCGGATATCGTCGTCTCGGGCATCAACAATTCGTCCAACCTGGGTGATGACGTGATCTATTCAGGCACCGTCGCGGCCGCGATGGAAGGGCGTTACCTGGGCCATCCGGCGGTGGCTGTGTCGCTGGCCAGCCGCGATCACAATGCCCAGCACTACGCCACCGCTGCACGCGCTGCGGTGGAGATCGTGCGCCGGCTGATCAGCGATCCGCTGCCTGCCGACACCATACTCAACGTCAATGTGCCCGATGTGCCCTGGGAAGATGTGGCCGGTTTTGAAGTGACGCGCCTGGGGCACCGCCATCGCGCCGAGTCCTGCATCCGACAGACCGACCCGCGCGGACGCCCGATCTGGTGGATCGGCCCGGCCGGTGCGGCACAGGATGACGGTCCCGGTACCGATTTCGATGCGATTCGGCGGCGTTGCATTTCGATCACGCCGATCCAGGTGGATCTGACGCGCTATGCCGCGTTGGAAAAAGTATCGCACTGGGTCTCCGGTCTGAGTTCGCTGCTTAGCCAAAGCCCGGTTCGATGAGCACGGTTCGATGAGTACGTTACGACGCGATCCGCATGGGCTCGGCATGACCTCGCAACGCGCCCGCGACCGCCTGATCGAGCGGCTGCGCGCCGAGGGCATCAGGAATGAGCGCGTGCTCGAGGTCATGCGTGCCTTACCGCGGCATCTGTTTGTCGACGAGGGCCTGGAGTCGCGTGCCTATGAAGATTCCGCGCTGCCGATCGGTCTGGGGCAGACGATTTCGCAGCCGTTGATCGTGGCGCGGATGACCGAACTGCTGCTTGAGTCCAGCCCGCGCCGGGTATTGGAAATCGGTACCGGTTCGGGCTATCAGGCCGCGGTGCTGGCGCATCTGGTCGATCAGGTCTTCAGCATCGAGCGCATCGAGTCGTTGTTGCGTATCGCGCGCAAACGCTTCCGCGCACTCAAACTCGAGAACATTCGCACGCGGCACCAGGATGGCTATCTTGGCTGGCCCGAGGAAGCGCCGTTCGACGCCATCATCGCAACCGCGGCCGGGGCTGCGGTCGCGCCGGCCCTGCTCGCCCAACTCGCCGAGGGTGGTGTGCTGGTGGCTCCGGTCGGAGGAGCGAATGATCAACGTCTGCTGCGTGTGCGCAAGACCGCTGGCGGAACCGAGCAGGAAGAGTTTGGTTCCGTGAGCTTTGTGCCGCTGCTGCCAGGTATCGTCTGATGGCCTTGTTCGCACCGCTCTACGAACGTGCGATGCGCTGGGCCGCGCATAAGCATGCACCGCGTATCCTGGGGGGCATGAGTTTCTGCGAGGCGATTTTTTTCCCGATCCCGCCCGAGGTAATGCTGGCGCCGATGACATTGGCGCAGCCCAGGCGCTGGTTCTGGTTTGCTTCGATCAGCCTGTTCTGGTCGATGTTTGGCGCGCTGGTTGGCTATGCCATCGGGTATTGGGCGATCGATCTGATAACGCCCTGGTTGATCGATCTGGGCTACGGCGAAAAATTTGAATCAGTCAAACAGGTCGCGCGTGAGGATGGTTTCTGGTTTCTGCTGATCGGTGGATTCGCGCCGATCCCGTTCAAATTGCTGACACTGGCCTCGGGTGCGGTGTCCATGCCGCTGCTGCCCTTTGTCGCAGGCGCGCTGATCGGCCGCGGCAAGCGTGTCTATCTGGTGACCGGTGTGATTCGTCTGGGTGGACCCAGGGCCGAGGCGTGGCTGCGTCGCAATGTGGAACGCGTGGGCTACCTGTTGCTGCTGCTGGTGGTGGTTGTAGTGGTGGCGTTCAAGTATTGGCCACGAGGCTGAGCGAAGATAACGATATGAACCTGCGTCGCTCGGCCTGGATTTTCCTGCTTTCGATCATCGTCTGCGCCTGCGGAGTTTCACCGACGGTGCGCGTCGAACCTGCAGCCGGGTCTGGTGTGGCGCCAGGAACGCCCGGCGTCGCGGCAGCACGACGCCCGACTACTTCGACGCGTGATGCGCATTGGGTGGCCAAAGGCGAAACGCTCTATTCGATCGCGTTCCGCAATGGCCTGGACGTACGCGAACTGATCGAATGGAATCACATCATCGCACCGTTCACGATCTATCCGGGCCAGAGCCTGCGGCTCAAGCCTGCGCCGGATCAGAGTCGAACATCATCGGTGTCGGCAGTGCGAACCGTGCCCGTGTCGCCGCATACGACTTCGTCTTCGGTACCGCTGCAATCCAATGCGGCAACCTCGACGCTGGGTACACGGCCAGTGGTCGACAATGCGCAGCCGGTTCGCGTTGAGCCCCTGGCCGCACCATCGTCTTCGACGTTGGCCACAACTCGACCGGGAACGGTGCTGACACCTGTACCGCGTCAACCGGGATCATTGATCGCCGCAATCGAGGCAGCGCCTGTTTCAAACCCGCCACCGGGCCGGAATGCCTCGCCCGGATACAAGCCCGCGCCCGCGACGTCGAAGCCATTGCCTGCTGCTGCATTGGCTGTCAGTCCCTCTTCCAGCGGCGTCGGTATCGCCCCTACTGCATCGGCCGCGACATCGGCGATAGTGGCGGCGACGACGATTGTTCCACCCGTGGCTCCGGCGACGGTGCGTGTCGATTCCAGCGGGCCCAGCCAATCCCGCGAAGGCATCAGCTGGCGCTGGCCCACTACGGGCAACGTGATCGGGCGATTCGTCGCCGGTGATCCCACTCAGCAAGGCGTGGACATCAGCGGCAAGCTCGGTCAGTCGGTGTTCGCTGTCGCCGAGGGTGATGTGGTGTATAGCGGCAACGGCCTGCTGGGTTACGGCGAGATGATCATCGTCCAGCATTCGCCGGACTATCTCAGCGCCTATGGCCACAATCAACGTCGTCTGGTGGTTGAGGGTGATAAGGTTCGTGCGGGGCAGGTGATCGCAGAAATGGGGCAGCGCGGCAGTCAGGTCATGCTGCACTTCGAGGTGCGTCGACGCGGCAAACCGGTCGATCCGCTGGCCTATCTGCCAGCGCGCTAGGGACTACTAGATGGCCACCAGGACTCGCTCGGATTTGCCCGCCGCTGAGCAGCTGCTCTTGCTCGGCGACGTCGCACGCGAACCGGATCGCGCGCAACGCGATTCGACGACTGCGTATCTCAACGAGATCGGCCTGATCCCGCTGCTGACCGCCGTGGAAGAAGTGGAAACAGCGCGCAGTGTGCGCGTCGGCGATCCGGTCGCGCGCAAGCGCCTGATCGAGTCGAACCTGCGCCTGGTGGTGAGTGCGGCCCGACACTATGGCGGCCGCGGCCTGCCGTTGCTGGAGTTGATCGCGGAAGGCAATCTTGGACTGATCCGCGCAGTCGAGAAATTTGATCCTGAACGTGGATTCCGGTTTTCCACCTACGCGATGTGGTGGATCCGCCAGGCCATCGAGTTCGCGCTGATGCGCACCCGCGCTGTGCGTGTGCCGGTTCATGTGCTGAGGGAATTGGCGACCCTGCTGCGTGCCAGCCGGGAGCTGGCGAGCGATGGCCGGCCGGCATCGCTGGACCAGCTCGCCAAGCACGTAGGCAAACCAGTAGACGAAGTCGCGCGGCTGTATCGGCTCAATGAGCGCGTTGAATCGCTGGATGCCACTCGTTCGGATGAAGACGACAGGCTGCTCGGAGAGCTGATTGCCGCCGAGTCGGATGACCCTGCGCAGAGCGTGGGCGAAGCGCCGGCCGAACACCGCCTGGAGGAATGGCTGGGCACGCTCAATGCGCGGCAGCGCGAAGTGATCGAACGCCGTTTCGGGCTCAACGACCATGGTGCCCAGTCGCTGGCCGAGGTCGCGGTAGTGCTTGGTGTCTCGCGTGAAAGGGTGCGCCAGATCGAGGTCGATGCGTTGCAGCGGCTGCGCAAATCCAGCGGTGGCTAGCAGCCAGGCGGTTTGCCAAAAGCCACAGTGCGCCGTGAATCCGGCGGAGTGATTCTCGCTATCCTCGTCTGTAAGCGGTTATCGTTTCGACCAGACCGCCAGCGTAGGCATTGTCTTTGCCAGCGCCGTATCGACAGGGGTGGCGATATATGTGCAGTGTGGGAGAAGCGTTATCCGCCAGCAATGACCTGCACGCGTCGGTTGTAGGTGTTTCGGCGTTGCCGGTGGGTCAGGGTACGCGCTTGGCGGTCAAGGGTTCGCGGGCGGCCCACCTCGACGGTGCGCACGTTGGGACTTCATCAAATCCACTGAGCTTATGCCGTCGCCTGCGCATTGTGATGCTGACCCTGGCCTTCGGTCTGGTCGTATCGGGATCTGGCAAGAGTCTCGCCGACAGCGAGTGCCAACCGCTGGCGCAGCGCACTGCATTGACGCAGGCTGCGACGGAAGCTGAAGCTGCGGGTCGCGATATTCGCAAACAGCGCTGGGAGTTGGTGATTGCGGCTCAGCGTGCCTGTGGCGACGCCGAAGCCGAAGGCCTGGCGCTGGCTGCCTGGGGCGAGCAGTCGCTGCGGTTGTTCGAACGCGATCAGGCGCTGGTCACGGAAAGTGCTCGCTACGCGCTTGCGGCGCGTGCCGGGCTGACGCGACAACGTGCCGATGCCGCACTACGCCTGGGCATATTGCTCACCGAGCTTGGGCAGATGGAGCTGGCTGAAACCCGGCTGCGCGAAGCCAGTGCCACGTTCGAGAAACTGGAATTGTGGTCCGAGGCTGCCGACGCACAGTCGCGGTTGTCGCGCTTCAATCGCCTTACCGGCAATTACCTTGCTGCACTCACCGATGAGCAGGCAGCGCTGCGTCTGCGCCGGCGCATCGACCCGCCGCCAAACGTATGGCGTTCGCTGCTCAATCTGGGGGTGCTGTACGAACAGCTGGAGCTCAACGACGATTCGCGGCGCCGCTATGCCGAGGCATTGGATGAGGCCGAGCGAGAGGGCAATGCGCCCAATGTCGTGCTCGTGCTGACGGGTTTTGCCGGCTTTCTCAACGATTTCGGCTCCGTAGATGCATCGCGGGCACTGGCGATGGCCGAGCGTGCCGAGCGCATGGCGCGTGATGCGGATGATTCGGTGAAGATTGCTTTGGCATTACTTCAAATCGGTCGTGCGCAATTGAACCTCAGGCACCTCGACGATGCCGATCGCGCGTTTGCCGAAGCCTTGGTTTTGGCACGGAAAATAGAACATGATGTGTTGCAGGCCCATATCCTGTTTCGCTACGGCGAACTTGCGCTGGTACGCGGTGATGCGCGACTTGCACTTGAGCGTATCGATGCCGCCCGCGTTCGCTACGAGGCCCAAGGCAATCGGCATCGACTGGTCAAGGTGCATGCTGCGCTGGAATTGGTGTACCAGCAGTTGGGCGATGGACTCAGCGCGGCACAATCGGGGCGCGAGCGTTTTCGCCTGCGCGACGAGTTGCTCGGCTCGCAGGCGGTTGGCAGGATTGGAGAACTGCTAAGCCGTTTCGAACTGACCGAGGAACGACGACGCAGCGAGCGACTGCAGCAGGAAAAGGAACTCGCCGAACTCAAGCTGTCGGCAGAGCGTCAACAACTGCAGATTACCTATCTGGTCGCGACGATCATTGGCGTCGCGCTGCTCTTGCTGGCATGGCGCTATTTCACCGCCCATCGTCTGTACCGGCTGCTGCGTGATCGCAATGTACTGGTGCACGCCCAGGCCGAGCAGCTGGCCGAAGCCAATGTCCAGTTGACCGAGCAGAGCGAGCGGCTTTACCAGGCCAGTATTACGGACGCGCTGACCCGCATACACAATCGCGCCTATGGAATGCAACGCCTGACGCAGCTGTTCATGCCTGCGGTGGGCCGCGATGCGCATGGTGCGGTAATGCTGCTCGATGTGGATCACTTCAAAAGCATCAACGACACCCATGGCCATCCGGTCGGCGACAAGGTGCTGGTGCGAATTGCGCTGACGCTGCAACAGGCGCTGCCCGCGAAGACCGAACTCAGCCGTGTCGGTGGCGAAGAGTTCATGGTGTTGCTACCCCATTCAGCTGTCGAATCGGCATTGGAGCTAGCCCATGTTCTGCGGGCCAGAGTACGTGCCGCGACTTTGGATATGGGCGTACGCGATGAAGGTGTCACCATCAGCGTCGGTATTGCCATGCGTGGCCATGGCGAGCCGGGTTCCGCTCAAGATATCTACGCCGCTGCGGACGAGGCGCTCTACCAGGCCAAAACCAGCGGGCGTGATCGCGCGTGTGTTTACCGGCGTGCGGGCAGAAACGACGGCGGGCATGCACAAGACACGGCGCTTCCCGATCTCGGCGACGCCAGACCCGCATAGATGGGATGGCCTGCACTGATGTGAATGCGGGCCGGTTTCCCTACCCGCTGCTAAGACAGTCTGTGCCTTATTCGACCAGGAACTCGGCGCGGCAGCCCTGATCAACCCAGATTGCGTTGCGGTCGTAGCCCCAACTGTATCCCTCGGTGCAGGGGCTGCGGCTCAGCTGCCGATTCAGTTGCACGCCATAGACCGTGTTGGCTGTGCAGTACTGGCGACGCTCTTGAACGGACTCGCACACCACCAGCCGCGGTTCGGCGACGCGCACCACACCGAATTCTCCGCGGCAACCATTGCCGACCCATACGCTGCGACGGTCGTAGCCCCAGGAGTGTCCTTGCACGCAGGGTTTCTTGCTGATCCTGCGCAGAAGTTCAACGCGATTCCGACCGATTTCCGCGGGACAGATCTGCTGCAACCCGCCTTCAGAACGACAGATGATCGTGCCCAGGTACTGACCGGTGTCCGGCCCGGGACCGCTGGGCGGATAACTACCGCCACCGCCGCCACGACCCGTTTCGAATTCGCCACGGCAGCCGAGGTCCACCCAGATACCGCGTTGATCTTGACCCCAGGTCTGGCCTTCTACACAGTCGTTGCGACTGAGTTGGCGCAGCAGCGTCACACCATGGCGCGTGTTGGCATCGCAATAGGCGCGGCGTCCATCGCGCGACTCGCAGATGATTACTTCGCCCTGATTTCCATGACCACCGGAGCCTGGGCCGGACCCCTGACCAGGCGCATTGCCGCGCCCGATCTCGAATTCGGCGGCGCAGCCACCGCTGATCCAGATGCCGTCGTTCTCGTAGCCGAAGGTGCGGCCTTCAAAACAGCGATTGCGAGAGATCTCACGCAGCATGCGCACACCGCGGTGGACATCGGCGCGGCAGAAACTCTGCTGTCCGTTGGGGGACTCGCAAACAATGAGCGCATACGTGGTTTGCTTGGCGATGGGCTGCGCGAGCGGGGCACCCATTGGGAGCAGCGACGCAAAGCCCAGTGCGAATGCGGCGATCAGTTTTTTCATGGGGGAACCTCGTTGCGACGGGGCTGGAATTGTGCCCCGAGTTCAGCTGCTCATCAATCCGCGTTCTGCGGCACCCATCAATGTTTGCGCATGCGTTTACGAATTCTGCACTTCGAACGTGGACAACAGACGACTGTATCGTCAGCTGCCCATTTCGATTTCGTCGATGCCGACGAACTGGTTGATGGCGTGTACGCAGGCGGCGACGGCAGGGTTGAGTTCGGGCGCGAACAACTGCGCGCGATCGATGCGTTCCATCCAGCCGAAAATACTGTGTCGCAATTGTTCGGCGGTGCGTGCATTGGCCAAGGCATCATCGAGGATGCGGCGGAATTCGCTGGGCGTGGGCACCGCGTCGATCGCGTCGAACAGCGCGGCAAATGCATCGAACAATGTGCGCGCATCCAGCCCCAGACCAAAATCTTCGGGCCGATAGTCGAAGCGACCGCCGGATGCGTCTGCCCACAGGCGATAGGCCAGGTGCGCCAGCGAGTGGTAGATCGGCTGCTCGGAAATCAGCATCAGCAGCAGATGCTTTGGGTTGGCCTTGACGGAACCACTGGGCGCAGTCCACTCGCAGGACTGCACGAACTGGAACAGACGAATCTGTTCGCGAAAATCCGCTGCCTGCAATTGATCGAGAATCAGCACGCAGCGCTCGGCTTCGCTGAACGCACAGGCTTCGAGCACAACGCGCTCGAATTGCCCGAGCGGCGCTTCATTGGTGCTGATCGCGTCTTCACCGGCGGGCAGGTGCACCGGTGCCGGTGGCGGTTCGGGCAGAGAAAAGTCCAGATACAGGATGCGCGGATAGGCAAGAGCGTTGGCGAGCGCGCTGGCCAGTGCCGTCTTGCGCCTGCCGGACTCACCGGCGATCTGCAGACAGCGCAGGTGATCGATGCGCGCCTGAAACAGAGAGCGCACCTGGAATTCGTAATCGTCGTTGGATTCGAATCCGTGCTCGGCGAGTTGCTGGCGAAGTCCCATGCTGCTCCTTGTAGAGCGGGGCTTGCTCCGCTGCTCTTGAACTTTATCGTCATCGTTTCGAAACAGCAGCGGAGCATGCCCCGCTCAACAACGTCAACAGCAGGGGGCGACCCCGCTCTTCAATCAAGCCGCAGCCTGCACCGGGACGGCGGCGATATGCGGACCTTCGATCAGGGCCTGACGCACGCCGTGGATGATCAGATCCACCTCGGCAGTGGTGATGCCAAAGTGCGGCGTGAAGCGCAGCGAGTTTACGCCGCCGTGGATCACGCCAAAGCCGCGCTCGCGCATGAATTCTTCGGTACTGCCGGTGCCGTAGCACTTGAACTGCTTGCCCAGTTCGCAGGAGAACAGCAGGCCGGTACCCTGCACGCCGGTGATCATGCCGGCCGGCAATTCCTTGCCGAGTGCAGCGAGCTTGTCGAGAAATTCCTGGCCGCGCTGGCGGATGTTGGCGCGCATCACCGGCGTCAGGTCGGCGAGTACCGAGCAGGCCACGTCCATCGCGCGCGGGTTGGTAGTCATCGTATTGCCGTACACGCCCTTGCGGTACAGGCCGGCAGTGCGCTCGTTCACCGCCAGCACCGAGAGCGGGTACTGCCCGGCATTGATCGCCTTGGAATAGGTCTCCATGTCCGGCGCTTCCAGGCCTTCAAAGCCAGGGTAGTCGATCACCGACAACACGCCATGCGCACGCAGGCCGGCCTGGATGGAATCCACCAGCAGCAGCGCACCGTGTGCCTTGGTCAGTTCGCGGGCAGCCGCATAGAACGCTGGTGGCACCGCACGACCCGGATCTCCTTCCCCCATCACTGGCTCAAGGAACATCGCCTCGATGAACCAGCCGTTGGCATCGGCATCGGCAAATATCTTGCGCAATTGGTCGATCGAATACGGTTCGACGGTCAGCAGGCTGTCTTCATTGCGGAAGCTGGCGAGGTACTGCACATAGTTCTTGCGGCTGGAATCGGAATACACCGCCGGGCGCTCGGTGCGACCGTGAAACGCGCCCTTGACGGCAAGGCGCTTGATCGTACGACCGGCATAGCGTGCGCCCGGATCGGTCATCAACTTGGCGTTGACGTCAGCGATGCGACAGGCCAGAGACACGGATTCAGAACCCGAGTTCAGACACAGGAACTTGGTAAAGGGGCAGCCGCCGCGGGTATGGCCGATCTCGGCACGCAGCGCACGCGTCAGGCGCAGCTGGCCCAGATTGGGCGTCATCACGTTGGCCATCACCTGCGGCTGACCCATTGCGGCCAGAACTTTCTTCGGCGTGTGACCAAAGCCGAGCATGCCGTAGCCGCCGGAATCATGGATGACGGCGCCCTTCAGCGTAATCACCCAGGGGCCGCGTGCCGACAGTGCGACGTAGGGATTGACTACATCGTCCGGATAGAAATTGATGAAACCTTCCTGCATCAGCTGGATCTGCGCGGCTTCGTCCAGGGCCAGAACATCCGGCATTTCCGTTTGCAGCGCTACGAATGCAGCGTGGGCGGCATCAATGGCATCGGCCAGCTCGCCGTCCGCGGTCAGGAATCGGCTGAACATGGCTTCGTCGAGTCCGTGCGTACGGGCTGCGCCGCCGGTCTGGCGCATCGCGGTCAGTTTTTGTATCGCGTTCATGGTTTTCTCCCGCGCCCATCCGAGGATCGGGCTTGTAAATCAGTGGCTTGGAATATTTATGCATCCTAGCAGCGCGACCTTGCCGCCGTAACCCCTCCTTGTTTGACATTAACCCCGGTTGGGGACCTATGAACAAGTCGGGCCGTGATAGCCCCCTGAGTAGGGGGCGAAAAACCGCAGGTTGACCAGCTGACGCTGTTAAAAACGACCAGCTCCGCTGTTGAGAGCGACCGGCTCCGCCGCCGAAAGCCAGGGTGTAGCAAACAATAAGCGGGAAGGCGAAGTTGAAGGGCGGACGTATTCAACCTTCGTTGACACTTGTCACGGGTAGCGTTTGACGCTGGCTACTGCGAGCCAACAGGCATCCCGCTATGGTGTGAACCGTGGGCCGCGACGGTTGTCGCCGTGGTCAGCGCAAAGCCGGGCGGCTGGATGAGTCATAAACTGTTTTCGTTCTCCATTCGAAGCCGCTTCCGCATGCTGGAAAGCTGGCTCCGGCCGCGCTTGCTGCCGCCAGTACTGGCGCCGGGTGCGATGCCATTTTTTTCGCTCGGCTATTTGGTGATGCTGTTCCTACCGGTGGTATTCGGGCCCAAGGCGAGAATCGAATGGCTGCCGACCCTGGCATCTGTCGCCGTGTTCTTGCCCGTATATTTTCATTTTTACTGGGCGCGTGGCTGGCGCCGTATTGGAACTCTGGTGGTGATGGCACTGCTCGGCATCGCGCTGATGCCGTTCAACGTTTTCGCTCACACCTATGTGATCTACAGCGCGGTGCTCGCGGCATTCCTGCCGGTGCGCTCCATGCTTGCCGTGTTTGCTTTTGGGCAGGTGGTTTTTGTCGCCGGATTGGCGATGTTGGGTGTGCCCTTCGTGCCGGCGATCACGATGACCGTGCTTTCCAGCGGCATGGCCTGCCTGGGTAACCGGGTGTGGCTGAATTACGCCCGCAAGAATGTCGCGCTGCGGCTGTCGCAGGAAGAGATGGGGCGCATGGCGGCTATGGCCGAGCGCGAGCGCATCGGTCGCGATCTGCATGATCTGCTCGGCCACACTTTGTCGGTGATCGCTTTGAAGTCGGAGCTTGCTGGCCGGCTGCTGGCGCGTGACGTGGATGCTGCGCGTCGCGAAATCAATGAGGTGCAGTGTGTCGCCCGAGATGCGCTCAGCGAAGTGCGGCGTGCTGTCAGTGGCATGCGCTCGCACGGCGTGCTTGCCGAGTGCGCCAGTGCGCGTGTGGCACTGGAGTCGGCACAGGTGCATTTCGAATACGAGGCCGAAACGCTGGCCATGGCCCCCGAAATCGAATCGGTGTTGGCGTTCGCTCTGCGCGAGGCTGCCACCAATGTCATCCGGCATGCACAGGCGCATCGCTGCAGGGCACGTCTGCGTCGAACCGGCGATCAGGTGTGTATGGAATTCGAAGACGATGGCTGTGGTGGCGTGCGTGCCGAAGGCAATGGCCTGGCCGGAATGCGTGAGCGTCTGTCGGATGTGGGGGGCACCTTGGAAGTGGAATCTCCCGCTGGCGGCGGCACCAAACTCATCGTCACCGTTCCGCTGGATCTTCCGGAACCGTCGGACTCTGGCACAGAGTCGGTGGAAAAACTGCGTATGGTGGCATCGCGATGATCCGCGTCTATCTGGCTGAAGATCAATCGATGGTGCGCGGTGCGTTGGCCGCGCTGCTGAGCCTGGAATCCGATATCGAAGTTGTCGGCAGTGCCGGCGATGGCGAAGAGGCGTGGCAGAAAATCAAGTTGCTGCGCCCGGACATCGCGCTGACAGACATCGAGATGCCTAAACTCACCGGGCTGGAGCTGGCGCAGAAGATCCGTGACAGCGCAATGCCCTGCAAAGTGGTGATACTGACCACATTCGCCCGCCCCGGCTATCTGCGGCGTGCGTTGGAATCCGGCGCCAGCGGTTATCTGCTGAAAGATTCACCGGCGGAAAAGCTCGCCGACGCGCTGCGCAAGGTGCATCGTGGGGGGCGTGCTGTCGATCCCGAACTTGCTGTCGATGCCTGGAGCGAATCCGACCCGCTCAGCGATCGCGAACGGCAGGTGTTGCGGCTGGCCGGCGAGGGCATACAGGCAAATGACATTGCCGAAAAACTCGGGCTGTCGCATGGCACGGTGCGCAATTATCTGAGCGAGGCGATCGGCAAGCTGGGCGTGGAAAACCGTATCGAGGCCTACCGCATCGCCAGGCAGAAGGGTTGGTTGTAGTCGAGGATGTGTGTGGGAGCGGCGTCCCGCCGCGATGCTCTTGCTTTGACTGTCAAGAGAAAGAACTTCGCGGCTCACGCCGCTCCTACATTTCTGATTCAGAGCAAGAGCATCGCGGCGGGACGCCGCTCCCACGACGCCGCCCCCACGTTATGGCGACGCCGCCTTCTTCAGCATCTGCTCCGCATTCGCCCGCGTTTCCTTGGTCAACTCGACGCCTCCGAGCATGCGCGCGACCTCTTCGGTGCGTGCCTTGCCTTGAACCTCGTTGAAGGCAGTCTGAGTATTGCCCTCGGCGCTGAATTTGCGCACCGCGAAGTGTTGATGTCCCTGGGCTGCAACCTGGGGCAGATGGGTGACGCATAGCACCTGCCGAGCCTGGCCCAGTTGTCTGAGCTTTCGGCCTACCACTTCGGCAGTCGCGCCGCCGATGCCGGAATCGACTTCGTC
Organism: Lysobacterales bacterium; assembly: GCA_031391205.1. Taxonomy (GTDB): domain Bacteria; phylum Pseudomonadota; class Gammaproteobacteria; order Xanthomonadales; family Ahniellaceae; genus 0-14-3-00-62-12. The sequence continues at coordinate 12,942 of JANMUE010000107.1, forward strand.
GAACACCATCACCGGAATATCGTCGCTGCCGATCGCCGCCACTTCGATGGCCAGCGCAACGCGCGCCAGTTCGCCACCCGAAGCGATCTTGCGTAGCGGTCGCAGCGGCTGTCCGGGATTGGGGCTGACCAGAAACTCAATTTCCTCATATCCCTCGTTGCGGACCAGATCGATATTGGCCTCCAACTGCACTTCAAATTGACCGGCTATGGCGAGTTCATGCAGAAGTGCCGTCACTTCGGTTGAAAGTTTCTTGGCGCTTAGCTGCCTCTGTGCCGCCAGCTGACGCGCTGCGAGCTGATACTGCCCGAGCACCTCGTTACGCTGTTCCAACAAGGCTTCACGCCGGCCGCCGGCCTGCTCGATACGTTCCAGATCCGCCGCCAGCTGTACTGCCTTGGCTGCGAGCTCGGCCGGCGCCACGCGATACTTGCGGCCCAGATCGTGCAGCCGCGCCAGTTGCCGGTCGAGTTCGGTGTAGCGATCAGGATCCAGATCATTGCTGGAGAGATAACGCTCCAGTTCAGAGCTCGCTTCTCCCAGCTGAATGGTGGCGGCATCCAATAATTCGGCAACATTCACCAGTGTCGGATCCAGCCCGGCAAGGCGGCGGCAATCGCCGCTCAGTTTGACCAGCTTCGATTGCAGCGCGTCTTCCTGATCGCCGTCGAGTTGCTGGACGATGCGCTCTGCACCCTCGATCAGGGTCGCGGCATGCGCCAGACGTCGATGATCATCGAGTTGCCGGGCGTAGTCTTCCGGTGACAGCGCATGCTTCTGCAGTTCGGACTGCTGGAATTGCAGGAAGGCGACGCGTTCGGGGGCATGTTGTTCGCCATCGGCAAGAGCGGCGATTTCGCGTTCGATTTCGCCATGGCGCTTCGCGCAGCGCGCCACCTCGATGAGTGCGTTGCGATGACCGCCGAAGGCATCGAGCAGAGCGCGCTGGTGCTTGCGTGTCAGCAGTGCCTGGTGCTCATGCTGCCCATGAATCTCGACCAGGTGTTCTGCAGCTTCGCGCAGCAGGGTCAATGACACCGGCGAATCATTGAGATAGGCACGGGAGCTTCCGTCGGCGCGGATGACGCGGCGCAGACGCAGCGTTTCCTCTTCATCGAGTTCGCGTTCGCGCAACCATTCGCGCGCCGCCGGAAGGGCGCGCAGATCGAACTCGGCGGACAGCTCGGCACGATCCGCGCCATGGCGTACCACACCGGCGTCACCACGCGCGCCGGTCAGCAGCAGCAAGGCATCCACCAGCAGCGATTTGCCGGCGCCGGTTTCTCCGGTGAGCACGGTCATGCCCGAGGACAGGGCGATTTCGGCGCGATCGATGATCGCGAAGTCTTTGACGTAGAGAGTGCGCAGCATGGGCGCGCAAACTAGCAGGGCCGGGGCGAGCCGACCAGATGGGCGTTCATGTGGGAGCGGCCTCCGGCCGCGAAGCTCTCGCACTACTCTTAAGAGTTAGAACAAGAGCTTTGCGGCGGGACGCCGCTCCCACAAACGCTGGATTGCGGAATACCTTGCCAGCAGCACTGGGCGTTGCTAGCTTGCCATTCGAAATGCGCTCACCCGTCGACCAACTGGATATCCGTGCCCGCCGTCTGCTGCGTTCGTTGATCGCGCAGTACATCCGCGACGGCGAGCCGGTGGGTTCGCGTACCTTGGCCAAGACTGCGGGTCTGGATGTCAGCCCAGCCACGATCCGCAATGTCTTGCAGGATCTGGAGGAAATCGGCCTGGTCAGCGCCCCGCACACCTCGGCCGGGCGCGTGCCAACGGCTCAGGGCTATCGGTTGTTCGTGGATTCTCTGCTCGAACTCAAACCCATGCCGGAAGATGATCTGCAGCATATGCAGCGCGAAATCCCGGCAGGCTCCAGCACCCAGGATGTGTTGACTCGGGTTTCCGGAGTGCTGTCGCAACTCACCCATTTTGTCGGGTTGGTGACTGTGCCCAGGCGTGAGCAGTTCGCCTTCCGCCAGATCGATTTCGTACCGCTGGCACCGATGCGCGTGCTGGTGATCCTGGTGTTCACCGACAACGAGGTGCAGAACCGCGTGCTGGACTTGGCGCGCCCATATTCGCCCAGCGAACTGGAACAGGTTGCCAATTATCTGAACCAGAATTTTTCCGGCCTGCCGCTGGACGAAATTCGCCGCCGCCTGGTGAATGACCTGGAACAGGCGCGCGATTCGATCGACAAGCTGATGCGCTCCGCCATCGAGATTGCTGGCGCCTCGTTCAATGCCCAGCATAACGAGGACATGGTGCTGGCCGGGCAGACCAATTTGATGGGCGCGCGTGGACTCGGGGATCTTGATCGTCTACGCGAATTGTTCGACGCCTTCAGCCGCAAGCGTGAGCTGGTGCGCCTGCTGGAGGGTTGTGTGCATGCCGATGGCGTACGCCTGTTCATCGGCGAGGAATCGGGGTTTGCACCGCTCGGGCCCTGCAGCGTGATCACCGCACCTTACGGAGATCACAATCGCACACTTGGAGTGATCGCAGTGATCGGACCCACCCGGATGGACTATGACCGGGTCATTCCGGTAGTACAGACCACGGCCAGAGTGCTGTCGCAAACCTTGAAAACCTCCAGTCTGACCCCATAAGCGGCGCAGACCTCGCGGGCATCGCGGGCAATTACGGAGCTTTGCATGAACGACACCATGGCGAACGGCGCAGAGCCATTCGACAATCCGCCATCGCCGATCGATATCCTCGAGAACCGCATCAACGAGCTGGAACAGATGCTGGGCGCGGCCAAGGACGAGCAGATCCGGCTGATCGCCGAGATGGACAACCAGCGCAAACGCGCTGCCCGCGATGTCGAGTCAGCGCGCAAGTATGGGGCAGAGCGTCTGCTCACTGATCTATTGCCGGTCATCGATAGCCTGGAAGCTGGCCTGGCCCAGGGCGGCGAGGATGCGGTCAAGTTGCGCGAGGGCATGGAGCTGACCCTGCGCGTGCTGATGAAGACCGCCGAAGGCAATGGCGTGACTGCCGTCAACCCGGTGGGCGAGTCGTTCAACCCCGAACTGCATCAGGCCGTGGCCACCGTTGATGCCCCTGGCGTGGCCGCGGGCAAGGTGGTGTCGGTGTTTCAGAAAGGCTTCAAGCTGAATGAACGCCTGGTAAGGCCGGCCATGGTGACAGTGGCCAAGGACGCCTGAACAGAATGTGGGAGCGGCGTAAGCCGCGATGCTCCTGCTCTAACTGTCAAAGCAGATGCTCCTGCTCCAACTGTAAAAGCAAGAGCATCGCCGCTCAAGCCGCTCCCACATTGCAGCACAACGCTTGAAACCGCCGTCCGCACCCACACATTTCGCACATAGCGGCTCGCCCCGAGCCAAAAAAACCCTCAGAGGAACCCGTCATGGGAAAAATCATCGGTATTGATCTAGGTACGACCAACTCCTGCGTCGCCGTCATGGAAGGTGGCACGGTGCGCGTGATCGAGAACTCCGAAGGTGATCGCACCACACCGTCGATCGTTGCCTTCTCCAAGGACGGCGAAATCATCGTGGGCGCCGCCGCCAAGCGCCAGGGCGTGACCAACCCCAAGAACACCTTCTACGCCGTCAAGCGACTGATCGGGCGCAAGTTCACCGACGCCGAAGTCAAGAAAGACCTGGACCTCGTCCCTTACGGCATCTTCGGTCATGAGAACGGTGACGCCTGGGTCGGCACCAGTGACGGCAAGCGCATGGCGCCGCCGGAAATCTCGGCGAAGGTGCTGATGAAAATGAAGAAGACGGCCGAAGACTATCTCGGTGAGCCAGTCACCGAAGCGGTGATCACGGTGCCTGCCTATTTCAACGACAGCCAGCGTCAGGCGACCAAGGATGCCGGTCGCATTGCCGGCCTTGAAGTGAAGCGCATCATCAACGAGCCGACCGCGGCCGCGCTGGCGTATGGCCTGGACAAGTCCGGCGGCAAGGATCGCAAGATCGCCGTATACGATCTGGGCGGCGGTACGTTTGACGTTTCGATCATCGAGATCGCCGAGATCGACGGCGAGAAGCAGTTCGAAGTGCTGTCGACCAATGGCGACACCTTCCTCGGTGGCGAAGACTTCGACAAGCGCGTCATCGACTTCCTGGTCGAAGAGTTCAAGAAAGAACAGGGCATTGATCTGAAAAATGATCCCTTGGCTTTGCAGCGTCTGAAAGACGCCGCCGAGCGCGCCAAGATCGAACTGTCATCGCTGCAGCAGACCGATGTCAGTCTGCCCTACATCACCGCTGACGCCAGCGGCCCGAAGCACCTGACCATCAAGCTGACCCGCGCCAAACTCGAAGCCCTGGTCGACGATCTGGTCAAGAAGACCATCGAGCCCTGCCGCATCGCGATGACCGACGCCAAGCTGAAGAACTCTGATATCTCGGAAGTGATCCTGGTCGGCGGCATGACGCGCATGCCGCGCGTGCAGGCCGCCGTGACAGAGTTTTTCGGCAAGGAGCCGCGCAAGGACGTCAATCCGGATGAGGCCGTCGCCATCGGCGCCGCAATCCAGGGCGGCGTGCTGGCCGGCACCGTCAAGGACGTTCTGCTGCTCGACGTAACGCCGCTGTCGCTCGGCATCGAGACTCAGGGCGGTGTGTTCACCAAGCTGATCGAGAAGAACACGACGATTCCGACCAAGGCATCGCAGGTGTTCTCGACTGCCGACGACAACCAGACCGCGGTCACCGTGCATGTGCTGCAGGGCGAGCGCGAGCAGGCCCGATTCAACAAATCCCTGGCCAAGTTCGATCTCGCCGGCATCGATGCCGCACCGCGTGGCATGCCGCAGGTCGAGGTCGCGTTCGACATCGATGCCAACGGCATCCTGCATGTGCAGGCCAAGGACAAGAAGACCGGCAAGGAACAGCGCATCGAAATCAAGGCGGGCTCGGGTCTTTCCGAAGAAGAAATCCAGCGCATGGTCAATGATGCCGAGGCCAATCGCGAGGAAGACAAGAAGTTCCACGAGCTGGTGGGTGCCCGTAACAAGGCTGATCAACTCGTGCACAGCGTACGCGCGGCCTTGAAGGAACACGGCGGCAAGATCGACGGCAGCCAGATCGGCCCGATTGAGGAAGCCATCAAGGAAGTCGAAGCCGCAATAAAGGGAGACGACAAGGCACGCATCGAAGCCAGGACCACGGCGCTGGAACAGGCGTCGCAGACGCTGGCAGCTGCGGCATCAGCGGGCTCGGCTGGTCCAGGCGCGGAAGCTGCGTCGGCACAGGCTGCTTCGGCGAAGAACGACGACGTCGTCGATGCCGAATTCACCGAGGTCAAGAAGGACTGATCGTTCGGGTAGTCCAGCCCGGAATGCAGCGATCCGGGCTCTGCTACCATGATCCATCATCGCCCAGGCTGTCCGGTTGGGCGGCTTCAGAGGGCCTCTTCGGAGGCCCTTGTTTATTTGAAGAGTCGAATCCATGAGCAAGAAGCAGGACTACTACGAAGTGCTGGGCGTCGAGAAGGGCGCCAGCGAAGACGACATCAAGAAGTCCTATCGACGCCTGGCGATGAAGTACCACCCGGATCGCAACGAAGGCGACAAGGCCGCAGAGGCCAAGTTCAAGGAAGCCAAAGAGGCTTACGAAGTGCTGAGCGATACGCAGAAGCGGCGTGTCTACGATCAGCACGGACATGCGGCGTTTGAAGGCGGCTCGGCCGGTGGTGGGGGACGCGGCGCCGGCTTCGGCGATGTCGGGGATATCTTTGGTGACATCTTCGGCGACATCTTTGGTGGCGGCCGGCGCCAGCAACAGGCGCGGCGTGGTGCTGATCTGCGCTACGTGATGGAGCTTGACCTCGAAGAGGCCGTGTTTGGTATCGAAAAGCAGTTCGACATTCCCAATATCGTTGCCTGCGATGCCTGCGAAGCGACCGGATCGGAAGACCGCAAAGTCGAAACCTGTGGCACCTGCCGCGGGCGTGGCCGGGTCATCGCAACGCGCGGTCCCTTCCAAGTCGAACAGGCCTGCCCAACGTGCGATGGCACAGGCAAGAAGATCGAGAAACCCTGTAAGGTCTGCCGCGGCCATGGTCGCGTAGAACGACAGAAAACGCTGTCGGTGAAGATTCCTGCCGGTGTCGACAATGGCGATCGGGTGCGACTTTCGGGCGAAGGCCAGGCCGGGCCGAACGGCACGCCCGCCGGCGACCTGTATGTCGAAGTGAATGTGCGCGAGCACAAGATTTTCCAGCGCGATGGCAGCGATCTCTACTGCGAAGTGCCGATCCGCTTCTCGCAGGCCGCGTTGGGTGGTGAGGTGGTGATTCCGACACTGGAAGGCGAGGCCATCATCAAGGTGCCGGCCGAAACCCAGACCGGCAAGATGTTCCGTCTGCGCCATAAGGGCGTGAAGCCGGTGCGTGGCGGCGTTCAGGGCGATCTGATGTGCAAGGTCGTTGTCGAAACTCCGGTGCGGCTGAGCAAGAAGCAGCGCCAGTTGCTGGAAGAGTTTGAAGAAACCTTCAAGGACGGCAAAGACCATTCACCGCGCCAGAGCAGCTGGCTGGATGGGGTGAAGGCGTTCTGGGATCGAATGTAAGGCTGTCGTGGGTCCGCGCTGTGCGCGGACGCTCTTCGGATTCTCCAGGTCGAGAGCGTTCGACCGCAGGTCGAACCCACATTCATTGGCATCCTTTACAGCTCTACCCGCACCCGCTAAGTTCCGGCCCATGCTGAACCAAAATATTCCCACGCTGAATCTGCAATGCGCCGCGCGTCAGGCCTCGGGCATGACGTCGCGTGCCCGCCGTCGCTCGCCCGTATAGCGGCTGGCGCACGTCCACAGGTTCAACGAACCGATTCGACGAAAAGCCCGGCCCCTGTGCCGGGCTTTTTCGTTT
>JANMUE010000153.1:0-5472 GCA_031391205.1 Lysobacterales bacterium
GCCGAGGTGCTGACGCAGTTGCCTAAGCGCATCGACAACACCGTGTTCGTGGCCATGACCGATGAACAGCGCGCCTATCACGAAGAAAATGGAACGATCGTGTCACGCATCGTCAGTCGCTGGCGCAAGACCGGCTTCTTATCGGATGCCGATCAACGCCGCCTGACCTGCGCGCTGCAGAACATGCGTATGTCGTGCAACAGCACCTACCTGCTCGATCCGGACACCGACCACGGCCACAAGGTCGATGAATTGCTGACGCTGCTTGAAGAGTTGTTCGAAGACCCCAACGCCAAGGCGGTGATTTTCAGCCAATGGCTACGCACGCATGAGTTGATCGTGCGCCGCCTGCGAACCAAGAACTGGGGTCATGTGTTATTTCACGGCGGTGTGCCCAGCGAAAAACGCGGCGCTCTGGTGGAGCGCTTTCGTGAAGACGTCGGCTGCCGTTTGTTTTTGTCCACCGATGCCGGTGGCGTTGGCCTTAATTTGCAACACGCCGCTTCGATCATCATCAACATGGATTTACCCTGGAACCCGGCGGTGTTGGAGCAACGTATTGGCCGTGTGCATCGGCTGGGTCAGACACGCAGTGTACAAGTGGTCAACTTCGTTGCCGAACACAGCATCGAACACGGCATGTTGTCGATACTGGCCTTCAAGAAATCGCTGTTCGCCGGCGTGCTCGACGGCGGTCAAAGCGATATCTTCATGAACGGCACGCGCCTGTCCAAATTCATGGAGAGCGTCGAACAAGTTGCCGGCGCGATTACGCCGGCGGTGGAAGTCGACCCTGCACCCGAGACTGCGAAGCCGAGTGGCGCTGCTGTAGATAATGTGCAGCCGGCCAGTGACGCTGACCTATCCGTGGTAAGCGCCGTGCAAGGCAATGGTCAGCCAACACCGCCACCGGCAAACACCCCCACTGCACACGATGCGTGGAACGAACTCATCGACATCGGCCGCACACTATTCGAATCGCTTGCCACGCCATCCAGCAAGACCGGCGACGATATGCCGCGCCAGGCAACACCCTTTGCCATCGAGACCGATCCAAATACCGGCCAACAAATTCTTAAACTACCCCTGCCCTCCGCAGAAGTTTTACAACGCGCCGCGCAGGCGCTATCGAGTTTGTTGGCGGGGATTCAAAACAAACGTTGAACGTGGCCGATCAGGCTATAGGTCGGACCACACCATCACTTACTGAGAACCAGACAGCTCCCATAACGCACTAATCGGCACCGCAATCAAACCATCGCCAAACGGCAGCACAGTATCGCCGCCGTACAGCAACACACCGCGAACAAATTTCTTGCCTGCCTCTGCTGCGAGTGTACGCAAACCCGCAAAATCGTTTTCGTTCACGCTGGCGGATGCTTTGACCTCGACACCCACCACCCGGCCGCCGCCGGCCTCCAGTACCACATCCACCTCGCGCCCGGCGGCGCTCCTGAAGTGATACAACGATGGCCGCACTAACGACCAACTTGCTTGTTTCGAAAGCTCCGCCACCACGAATGTCTCCAGCAATGCGCCAAACAATGGATCGTTACGCGACAACGCGCCACGATCATGCAGGGCCAAATGAGCAGCAAGCCCGGAATCGACCAGATGTACTTTCGGCGACTTCACCAGACGTTTACTAAGATTCGTCGACCACGCCGGCAGCAACCGCAACAAGTACGTCAACTCCAACAAGGCGAGATAGCGCCGCAGCGTGGTATGAGAAAGCGTCGAGGCACGCGACACTTCGGAGATATTCATCAGCCCTGACGAGCGCGCTGCAAGTAACGACAGCAATCTCGGCATTTCGACCAACCCCTCGATGTGGGCAATATCGCGCACGTCGCGTTGCAGGATGGTAGTGATATACGAACCAAACCAACTCGCACGCCGCTCGGCATCCTTGCGCGCCACCGCTTCCGGATAGCCCCCGCCGACGATCAACCGTCCCAAATCGAACTGCGCATGCTTGCCGATCCGCAATGACTTATCGCCAAATACAGCATCGACAAATCGCTCGCGATGACCGCGCAGTTCGCCCTGCGACAGCGGCCACAGCGTCAAGACTTCCATGCGCCCCGCCAACGACTCCGACACTTTTGGTAAGGACAGCACGTTGGCCGACCCGGTGAGCAAGAACCGCCCTGGTTTGCGTTTTACATCAACAGTCTTCTTGATGGCGGGCAATAACTGCGGCGCCTTTTGTACCTCATCGACCACCAGCAAGCCGTCATGACCCTGCACAAAGCCTGTAGGGTCGGCCGTGGCAGCGGTAAGCGTCGCAGCATCGTCCAGCGTTAAGTAGGTCGCCTTCCGCCCATCCGCGACTTGTTTAACCAGCGTTGTTTTACCGGTTTGCCGGGCGCCGTTAAGCAAAACCACAGGCGTGTCAGCCAACGCGGCACGCAACTGGGATTCTAGATGTCTCTGGTACATGGCGGAATATTAGCCACCTAGTGGCGAATTTTCCACCATCATTCGGCAATAGTCGGCCAGATAGACAGCTCCTTCGTCATTGCCCTCCAGTCAACGCCATGCAGCGCAAGGATCTCGAACCCATCAAGGATGCTGGGATTTCATCCCCGCCTACCGCACTCGAGTCCAGTAAAGGCCTGCGCCTTGGCGATCAAATCGTCATCGAGTGCGGGGGTCGTACGCATGCCTTGCTCTAGTGGATACGATGCACGAACCGTAGCATCGTTTGATGCCACAGCGGTGAGGCTAGCTGCCTGTCGGACTTAGGATTGATCTACTGCGGCGGTGGCCAATCGGTCCATTTTTTTGATCGTTTTCGTTAAATAGCTACGGCTATTCGCCTCAAACGATCAAAAACTGTCCTCGATTTTCCACTCGCCTCGCTACGATCACCTAAGTCCGACAGGCAGCTAAGCAGTAAGTAAAGATCCTCGTGGCTCTGTTGCTACCACTATTGCGCCTACCGTCCTCAGTTGCACCGATAGCATTTAACCGAAATACCGAAACCTGGTTCGGTTCTCACGGTGGCGAATATTCCGCCAACCTGTGGCGATTGATTCTGGCACCGAAACCTTCGCTGGCGAAATCGATCCGTACACCGACCCGACCTAAGCCGAGCCCCTGAGTCTTTGGCAGATGCGCCGCAATAACCGCCGCAGACGCTGCAGAGCCTGATACCAAGATTGACAGTAGGCACCCAACAAGCAGCGCGTGTGAGTTTCGGATTGCGACCGGTCGGCTGCGCGGCTGGATAGCGGTCATTGTAACGCTTCGAAGCGGACACTTGCCCCAACACCTGAATGCGGTACCCCGATGCCAAATAGATCTCGCTAGTTTATTTTCCCGCCGTAAATAAAGGGATCGTAGTCATTAGCCAACATGATGATCCATGCAGTCGAACAGGTGCTTGGAATTGGGTTGGCATACCAACCGAATGGAATTAGATGACGTCTGCTGGCATACAAATATGATTTTGAATGTTGACTGATCAACTTGGAATAGTTATGAGGCTTTCCTGGAAACGGGGTCTCCACGTAATTGTCAAAACGTAATTTCTGCACGCCTTCCAGCATGGCCATTTCGTCGTCCTTCAGTTTCAACACGTAGGAATCCGCTATCTCACCATTCGATGTACTTTGAATCTGTGTGTAATAGTTAATCATGCCACGGATCATATTAATTGCCCCAGCCGTCCACTCCGCAGACAGGATTCCTTGTCTATAGGTGCCGTCTGGGTTGATTCCATTCCCGTCTTTATTGGAATATCCAACTCCCCAGAGGTTTCTACCAGCGCCGTACGCACCCCACGTTTTTGTTTGCTGCCAGCTATTGTAGGCAGCGCCAAAACCAAACCATTCATCAACCGTTCGAGCTCCTATTGCGGCAATGCCCCACGTGGTTACATCAACTGCTTTTGGGTCCAGCGTCGGCACCCAGGTCAACTTTTCCTTGGGGTCGTTGGCAAGACCACCCTGAATGAACTCGCCATTTCGCCAAGCCTTGGTTTTGAAGAACGATAACAATCCCTCTGTTGGTTTGTTCTCACCTACTCTTCCACCATTAATCATCACGGAAATTGTGTTGAGAGCTGAATTGATGGCCGCCTTGTCTCCGCTTTTCAGGCTATTTTCGCTTCTGAGTTCAGCGCGCAGCGTCTCCTCGAAAACCCTCAGCCCGGCATAAAGAGAGAAGTTGTTTTCAATAGATACCTGGTAAGGACTGACGAGCTCCTTGCCCTGATTACTTACAGTGCCTGCTGGGGCGTAGTAGACCCCACCTATTTGTGATTGCATGGCTGCAAACGTCGGTAGTATCGAAAGTGCATTCTGGATCGCCACATCACGGTATGGCACGAACGTCTTGTGCTCCTGAATAACGTGGTGGATATAGGCCGCGTGCAACGGGCCTAACAAAAACGCCCAGGCATTTTCACCAGTAACCGGCTTCCAGTCTGCCCACGTTATCTTTCCGCGCCGGTAATCTGAATTTATTTTTGGCAAACCCTGTGCGGTGATCCAAGGACCATAGATCGTACCGATTAGGGGGTCAGTAGACAGCCAATCACGTGGAAGCATCCTAAATGTGTAAGCATGAGCACCGCGTTCTATGGTTCGACCGTTGTAAATAAATGTTTCACCTCGCGAGGTAGCACGATTGGAATGTGGAGCTACCTTTCGGGCGTTGCCGCTATAGCCAAAACTTAGAAGTCTGTTCTGATTCCCTGCCAACACACGCGCATTCAATTTTGTTGGATTGCCAAACTTGTTCACTACTTCACCAAGCACAACAGCAATCTGCCACGTTGCAGCGTCATAGATGTTGGCGCCGTTATGAACGTTCACACGTTCGGTTTGCAAGTCACCAGCAAGACCCAGTTCGGGCTTAACTGTAAAGTTGGCCGGTTCATATGTGTCGGTCACTACACACGGAAAATTCACACCGCTGCAGACGAACTGACCCCAGTACTCCGGAGAGCTATAAAAGCTGAGAGGCAAATAGGCTCCCTTTAGCTCTCCGGCGGTTGCGATATAGAGCGCACCGTTGGCTGCTTTTCTATCGCTGACTAAGAACTGATAAGTATCTTCTAGATCGTTTAACTGTGCATTTGCAGAAACAATATTAAGCAGGAATAGACCAAACACTACAGCAGCAGAAAACCGGTTTTTAGAACGACAATCTTTCACCAACTTATTCCTTAGCAGCCATATTGCAGAGAGCATTCCAGAACAATTCGTGTTCTTACAAGTAAACTATCCTCGGCCCTAAGCATATCCAATATGCGAGGTGTACGGCAGACATTGCTACGTCTGCTTTGGAGCGAACTGAGAGCTGCCCTCGAATGTCTGCAAAGGGTCGAACTCGTCGATCCGAGTAACCGGTGCAAAAAAAAATCGGTAGTTTCCTTACGGCAAGACTATGCCAATGTTGGGCGGCAGAACTATCCCCATCTGACTACAAGCGCTTGTGGAGGTTCTGACCCGTTGATGCTGC
>JANMUE010000189.1:0-7869 GCA_031391205.1 Lysobacterales bacterium
GTGGGAACGGCCTCTGGCCGCGAATTGGACACTGTCGTATTCCTATGGTTCGCGGCCGCAGGCCGCTCCCACACAAGCAAAACCTTATGCGAACGGATCCTTCAACACGATGGTATCCAGGCGATCAGCGCCGGTGGCGACGATGGCGAGCGGGCAGCCGGACAGTTCTTCAACCGAACGCAGATAGGCACGCGCCGCGGGAGGCAGTTTGCTGAACTCGCGAATGCCGCTGGTAGGTTCATCCCAGCCAGGAAATTCGAGATACACCGGCTTCACCTCATCCCAACCGGCTGCATCGAGTGGCGCCAGCTCGCGGCGCTTGCCGCGATACTCATAGGCGATGCAGACCTTGATGCTGGGCAGGCCGTCGAGCACATCGAGCTTGGTGATCGCCAGGCCGGAGATGCCGTTGATCTGCACCGCGCGTTTGAGCGCCACCATATCGATCCAGCCGCAGCGACGCGGGCGCCCTGTGGTTGCGCCGTATTCGTTGCCGCGCTTGCGCAACTCCTCGCCCATCGCGTCGTTGAGTTCAGTCGGGAACGGCCCGCCGCCCACGCGCGTGGCATAGGCCTTGGCGATGCCAAGCACATAGTCGATAGCGTCGGCGCCCACGCCAGTACCGGCAAGCGCACCGCCTACCGTAGTGTTGCTGGAGGTCACATAGGGATAGGTGCCGTGATCGATATCGAGCAGCGAGCCCTGCGCGCCTTCGAACAGGATTTTTTCGCCGCGGCGGCGCGCTTCGTAGAGCAGCGTGCTGACATCGGCGACCATGGGTTTGACGTAGTCGCCAAACGCCAGCGCCTCATCGAGAATCTTCTGGTAGTCAACGGTGTCGGCCTTCAGCCACTGCGACAGCACGAAGTTGTGATAATCGACCGCAGCGCGCAGTTTTTCGGCAAGCTGCGCAGGGTAGGAAAGATCAGCGACGCGGATGCCACGGCGTGCGACCTTGTCTTCGTAGGCCGGGCCAATACCACGGCCGGTGGTGCCGATGGCCTGGGCGCCCGATGCCTTCTCGCGCGCCTGATCCACAGAGATATGATACGGCATGATCAGCGGCGCGGCCGGGCTGATCTTGAGACGCGAACGCACGTCGACGCCATTGCCTTCGAGCTCGCCGATCTCCTTGATCAGCGCCGCCGGTGACAGCACCACGCCATTGCCGATCAGGCACAGCGCATCCGGGCGCAGGATGCCCGAAGGAATCAGGTGCAGTACGGTTTTCTTGCCGTTGATGACCAGAGTATGGCCGGCGTTATGACCACCCTGAAAACGCGCGACCGCGCCTACGCCTTCAGTCAGCAGATCGACAATCTTGCCCTTGCCTTCGTCGCCCCACTGCGCGCCGAGAATTACGACCGACTTGCCCATTGCAGATCACTCCAAGCTGAGAATTAGGTGACGCGTTCGCAGACCGAAACTGTAGGGTGGATGCAACCCACCGTTTTCGCACGACGGACAATGGTGGATTGCACCCACCTACGCGCGGGCCGATCAACGTCTCAATGCCCATCGCATGCAAACGCAAACGGCCGACAGTCTAGCCCTTAACCAGCTTCAGGCAGATCAATCCGACCACCATCGCGACGATTCCGCCCGTCCTGAGTTGCTTCGGGTCGATGCTCGCCAGCTGCAGCATCATGCGCTGCCAGGCCGACGGGATGGCGGCCAGGATCAGCCCCTCGATGATCAGGATCAGACAGCCGGCAACCCAGAGTTCGTCTGCCATGCCGGCGCGCCCTTGCTTCGCCTACTTCTTGCCTGCTTCGCCGAAGTACTGGAAGAACTCTGATTGCGGATCCAGCACCAGCACAGAGTCATTGCGCGAGAACGCCGTGCGATAGGCTTCCAGGCTGCGATAGAAGCCATAGAACTCGGCATCGCGCTGATAGGCCGAGGCATAGATCGACGCAGCCTGGGCGTCGCCCTGACCGCGCAGCTGCTGGGCATCGCGCTCGGCTTCAGCAATCAGCACCTGGGTGTTGCGCTCGGCGGTGGCGCGAATCAGCTCCGAGGCCTCAATACCCTTGGAGCGCAGATCGTTGGCCACGCGCTCGCGCTCGGTCGACATGCGGTCGAACACCTGCTGGCTGACCTGATCCGGCAACGCGATGCTCATCACGCGCAGATCGACCACTTCGATACCGAGCTCGCCTACGGTCTTGTTGAGCGTTTTGCGCATTGCCTCCATCAGTGACGAGCGCTGATCGGCAACCACTTCCTTGAGCTCCATCGCGATGATTTCGCGGCCGAGCACATCGCGCGCGGTGTTTTCGAGGCGGCTTTCGGCCAGGCTTTCGTCACCGCTGGATGCCGTCCAGAACTTGGAGGCGTCGTTGATCTTCCACTTGATGTAGAAGTCGACCAGCACGTCTTTCTTCTCCGACGTGAGGTAGCGCTGCGGTTCGCGGTTGAGCGTGATGATGCGACGCTCGAACTTGCGCACCGACTGGATGCCGGGCAGCTTGAAGTGCAGGCCAGGCTGGTAGTTGGAATTTTTGACGGCGCCGAACTGCAGCAGCACCGCGTGCTCGCCTTCACGCACGATGAAGACGCTGTTCACCGCAAGCAGGAACAGCAGCAGAACACCGATCAGCAGAATATTTTTCATTGGCGTGGCTCCCGGCTTCCGCGTAGCGGGTCTTCATTCGGATCGCGCGTGGATGGTCGCTCCACCGCAGGCACCGGAGTGGCGCGCACGCTGGGCGTACTGTTCACCACCGGGGCCGGACCCGCGGGCGCGACGCCGGCGTTCTGCAGCAGCTTGTCCAGCGGCAGATACATCATGCTGTTGTTGCCCTGCTTCACATCGACCATGACCTTGGGGTTTTTCGACAGCACTTCCTGCATGGTTTCCAGCAGCAGGCGCTTGCGCGTGACCGCGGGCGCCTTGGCATATTCGGCGAGCAGCAGTTCGAAACGGTTGGCATCACCGGTGGCCTTGGCGATCGCCGACTGCTTGGCACCTTCGGCTTCGGTGCGGATGCGTGCCGCGCGACCGCGTGCCTCGGGCACGATCTTGCTGGCATAGGCCTCGGCCTGATTCTTGTAGCGCTGGTTGTCTTCACGCGCCGCAATGGCGTCATCGAAGGCCGCCTGCACTTTCTCGGGCGGACGCAGATTCTGGAAATTCAGGCCAGTGACCACGATCCCGGTGTCGTATCGATCCAGCAGATTCTGCAGCTCCTTGGTAGCACTCGCCGCCATCGCGGTGCGCTCTTCGGACAGAATCTTGTCCATAGTGTTGGCACCAACCACCTGACGCACCGCACTCTCGGAGGCGCTCTCGATGGTTTCCTCGGGCTTGCGCACGCCGAACAGCCATTTCACCGGATCAGCGGCGCGGTACTGCACATTGAAATCGATATCCAGCAGGTTTTCATCGCTGGTCAGGATGCGCACGCGCTGGGTCGAATAGCTCTTGACCTGCGCAGTCTCGACCACCAGCACTTCTTCGATCGGGCGCGGCCACTTGAACTGCAACCCGGCTGGCATCACGCGATGCACCTTGCCAAAACGCAGCACCACGCCGCGCGTGGATTCGTTGATCTGCTTGAAGGAGTCGAACAGGCCGACCAGCACGATCAGCCCGAGCACCACCAGGACCACGATGCCGACACCAGGATTACCGCCACCGCCGCCGAATAGCCGCGAGAAACGCTCCTTCATGCGTTTGAGGGATTCTTCAAGATCCGGCTGTTCGCCGTCCTGCCAGGGATCCCGCTTCTTGTTGTTTCCAGGCTCGTTCCAGGCCATGTCGGTTCTCATTAGGTCGCGGTCGACCGGGAGTCTGCAAAAACACCGCGCATTGTAGGTAGGTGGGTGAAGCGGGGCAAATCAAGGAACCTGTGGGAGCGGCCTCCGGCCGCGAATCTCAAATCTGTCGAATGTCCATTCGCGGCCGGAGGCGGCTCCCACGTGTCTTATCTGGTGTCGACCTCGGCAAAACTCAAGCGCTTGCGCAGCCATTCGCCATCGCCATCGGGCAGGCCAAACAACGGGGAGAGCCGGTTTTTGGGTGCATCGATATCCAGATGCCATCCACCATCGTTCATGCTTTCGCCCTGCACCACGCCGGCCGCGAACAGCCGCGCACGCAAGCGCCCGGCACTCAACGGCAGTTCCAGACTGCCCTGCCAACGCTCATCGCTGAGCAGATCGCCAATCGTCGCGCGCAGAAGATCGATGCCGATACCGCCGGCGGCGCTGACCCAGACCTGCTCGGTGCGGCCGGCATCGGTGCGTTCGCGACGTGGTACAGCGCCTTCCACCAGGTCGATCTTGTTGTAGACCATGACCTGGGGGATTTCGCCCGCGCCGATCTCGTTCAGCACTTCATTCACCTGCTGTATACGCTGATCGCGGTCCGGGTCGGAAGCGTCGATCACATGCAGCAGCAGATCGGCATCGCGTACTTCCGACAAGGTCGAGCGGAACGCGGCGACCAGATCATGCGGAAGATCACGCACAAAGCCGACGGTGTCGGCGAGAATGGCGGGGCCACTGCTGAGATTTTCGAGCTTGCGCAACGTCGGGTCCAGGGTCGCGAACAACTGGTCGGCAGCGTAGACGCCGGCACCGGTGATCGCATTGAACAGTGTGGACTTGCCGGCGTTGGTGTAACCGACCAGGGTCACCACCGGCAGCTGCCCACGTTCGCGGCGGCGCCGAGACTGCGTGCGCTGCAGTTCGACTTTGTCCAGGCGCGCCTCCAACGCCTTGACCCGGTCGGCCAGCATGCGGCGATCGAGTTCCAGCTGAGTCTCACCCGGCCCGCGCAGTCCAATGGAACCGCCGCGCTGACGCTCCAGATGCGTCCAGCCACGCACCAGGCGCGTGGCCAGATGCTTGAGTTGGGCGAGCTCGACCTGCAACTTGCCTTCGTGGGTGCGGGCACGCTGCGCAAAAATATCCAGGATCAGACCGGTGCGATCGACCACGCGGCATTTGAGCGCGGCTTCAAGATTGCGTTCCTGACTCGGTCCGAGTGCGCGATTGACCAGCACCAGATCCGCGCCGAGTTCAGCACGCAGCACGGCCAGCTCTTCGACCTTGCCGCTGCCCAGATAGAATTTGGGGTTGGGCCGATCGACGCGCGCATTCAATGTGCCCAGGATCTGAGCGCCGGCTGAGCGCGCCAGTTCGGTGAATTCGGCCAGTTGGTCGCTGGCATCTTCGCCTGGAGCGTGCGGTTGCACCAGCAACGCGAGCTCACCGCCTTTGGATCGATTGAAAAAGTCCAAGAGTGATCAGCTTTCCGGGCCGTCGCCGATATGGTCACCACTATGCGTGCCACCTTCGACCCGCACATTGCGTGCCGGTACAACGGTGGAAATCGCATGTTTGTAGACCATCTGGCTCACGGTATTGCGCAACAGCACGACGAACTGGTCGAACGACTCCACCGTGCCTTGCAGCTTGATGCCATTGACCAGGTAGATGGAAACCGGAATCCGCTCGCGACGCAGGGCGTTCAGGAAGGGGTCTTGCAGGGATTGGCCTTTGCTCATTGTTGTTCTCCTTTCAGCACCACAAATTCGATTAAGCAACCTGCGCAAGTGCGCCTGAGCCGGCAAAGCCGGCAATGGTCGAGCGGAAGTGTACCTTTGAATGGAGACAAATCCGCGTGAATCAAGCGCTGTCATCGACACATTGGCGCCATTGGGCGGCAGTTCATGACTTTTGACATACGTCACGCTTTGTAGGGCAAGCCTGCGGCTGGCCGTCTTGCCGGTGCCGCCGTTGCGACGGCAAGCCGCAGGCTTGCCCTACAGCGCGCCGAAACCGCAGAAACCGGAAATCAGTCCCGGCACATCATCAAGGTCCGGCATTACTCCCGGATCGCGCCAGATTGCATCCAGCTCGGCGCGCAGCCAGGTGATCTGTCTTTTGGCGAGTTGGCGCGTGGCGAACACACCGCGATCCTGCAGTTCGCGCTCGTCGAATTCACCCTGCAGATGCTGCCAGGCCTGGCGATAACCCACGGAACGCATCGAGGGCAGGTCGGCATGCATGCCCGGCTGCGCCATCAGGACACGCACCTCGTCAATCAGCCCGGACTGCAGCATGGTTGAAAAGCGTGCGGCTATACGATCGTGAAGCACGGCGCGGTCGCTGGGACTTACGGCGATTTTCAGAATTCGAAACGGCAGCTGGCGCCGACGATGTCCCTGCAACTCGCTCAATGGTCGCCCGGTAATTTCGATGACTTCCAGCGCGCGCTGTATACGCTGCGGGTCGTTCTGATGAATGCGTGTCGCTGCGATGGGGTCCAGCCTGCCCAGGCGTTCGTGCATCGCGGCCCAGCCAATGTGCGCCGCTTCCTGTTCCAGAGCGGCGCGCACGTCGGGATCGGCCTGGGGCAGATCCGACATGCCCTGCTGCAGCGAACGGAAGTACATGCCAGTGCCGCCGACCAGCAACGGGATGCGGCCAGCCTGGACAATCTCCTGCATCCCCTGCAGCGCGTCGCGGCAGAAATCCGCCGCCGAGTATGCCTGCGTGGGTGCGCACAGATCGATCAATCGGTGTGGTGCGACGCGCAAGGTATCGCGGTCGGGCTTGGCGGTTCCCACGTCCATGCCGCGATAAACCAGCGCTGAATCGACGCTGATGATCTCCAGCGGCCAGCGCTGGACCAGCTCGACCGCCAGTGCGGTCTTGCCAGAGGCGGTGGGGCCCATCAGGAAGATGGCGGGTGGTCGGTGATCCTGCATCCCGACATTGTAGGCGGCACCGACGCCGGTTCGCGCACCGCTCTATAATCACGGCCTAGCCAAGGAGATCGCGATGCCGCAAATGATCAAGGCGCTGGTCAAGCGCGAAGCCACCAAGGGGATCTGGATGGAACAGGTCCCGATGCCCGAGATCGGCCCCAACGATGTGCTGATAAAACTGGAAAAGACCGCGATCTGCGGCACTGACCTGCACATCTACAAATGGGACGAATGGAGCCAACGCACCATCAAGCCGGGCCTGGTGATCGGGCACGAATTCGTCGGCCGCATTGTTGACATGGGCAATGGCGTGCGCGGCTACAACCTCGGCCAGCGCGTGTCCGCCGAGGGCCATATCGTCTGCGGCGTCTGCCGCAACTGCCGTGCCGGGCGCCAGCATCTGTGCCCCAACACCGTGGGCATAGGCGTCAATCGCAACGGCGCCTTCGCCGAGTACATCGCGATGCCGGCCAGCAATCTGTGGCCGATTCCGGACCAGATTCCGTCAGAACTCGCAGCGTTCTTCGACCCCTACGGCAATGCCGCACACTGCGCGCTGGAGTTCGACCTGATCGGCGAGGACGTGCTGATCACCGGCGCCGGCCCGATCGGCATCATCGCGGCCGGCATCTGCAAGCATGTAGGAGCGCGCAACGTCGTAGTCACCGACGTCAACGATTATCGACTGAAGCTCGCCGCCGACATGGGCGCGACGCGCGTGGTCAATGTGTCCAAGCAGTCGGTCAAGGACGTGATGAAGGACCTGCACATGGAAGGCTTCGACGTGGGACTCGAAATGAGTGGCCACCAGGGCGCTTTCAACGACATGCTCGACTGCATGTACCACGGCGGCAAGATTGCCTTGCTCGGCATTCTGCCCAACGGCGCCGGTATCAACTGGGACAAAGTCATCTTCAAAGGCCTGGTACTGCACGGCATGTATGGCCGGCGCATGTACGAGACCTGGTACAAGATGACGCAGATGCTGCTGACCGGCTTCCCGCTGCAGAAAGTGCTGACGCACCAGATCCACATCGATGATTTCCAGCGCGGCTTCGACCTGATGGAAGCCGGCAATTGCGGCAAGGTGGTGTGCAGCTGGAATTGATTTGGATGTTGTGGGAGCGGCCTCCGATGTGCATGGATG
>JANMUE010000190.1:0-1384 GCA_031391205.1 Lysobacterales bacterium
GCTGCGTGGCTGCACCGTGTTGGTTACATCCAGCACGATACGTAAATCGCCATTGTCGCGTTTGGCAGCACGCAGGTTTTTCACGACACCTTCGCCGACCGGCAATTTGCCGCTCAACGTCGCCGCTGGCAGATCGATCACGACTCGCGCTGGATGTAATCAACACGGTGCAGCCACGCAGCACTTGGCTGGTAGGCGATAACACGTCAGGACCACGCTTGGTGCTCGACTTGCCTGTAGGTGTTGCCAGTATCCAACCTGTCGATAAACCGATTCCAGCGCCGACACCGATTGAAGTTAGAAACGCGGCCATTGAGCCCGCGTCAGTAGTGTCAGCAACGGAGCCCGCGATAGAACCTGCGCCGGTGCCCACCAAATCCATCAGCAGCGTTGTCAGCGGTCGTGATTTGGTGATTGCCATTGACGCTGGTCACGGTGGCGAAGACCCCGGGGCTATCGGCGGACGCGGCACGCGCGAAAAGAATGTCACGCTGGCAATCGCCAAGATGCTTAAAGAGCGCATCGATGCTGAACCTGGCATGCGCGCGGTGTTGACTCGCGACGGCGATTATTTCGTGCCGCTGCGTGAGCGCATCAATCGCGCCCGGCAAGCGCAGGCCGATATGTTTGTCTCCATTCACGCCGATGCAGTGCGCGATATGCGCGTCTCAGGTTCGTCGGTGTATACGTTGTCGCCCAAGGGTGCCACCAACGAAGCCGCACGTTGGTTGGCCGATCGCGAAAACGCTGCCGATATGCTGGGTGGCGTATCGCTTGACGGTAAAAATGGCGTGCTAGCGTCGGTGCTGCTGGACTTATCGCAAGGCGCCACCATGGGCGCGAGTATGGATGCGGCTAGTCGCGTGCTGAAACAACTCGATCAACTAGGCAGCACGCATCATTCTGATGTGCAGCAAGCCGGCTTTGTGGTGTTGAAGTCGCCGGACATTCCGTCGATGTTGGTCGAGACGGCATTCATTTCCAATCCGGTGGAAGAAGCACGCTTGGCCGATCCAAAACATCAATCGCGCATTGCCAATGCGGTGCTAACCGGAGTGCGCGACTACTTCTATACCAACACGCCACCCGGCACGCGCGTCGCGCAACTCAAGGCCATGCGCCAGGCGCGGGCTCAGTAGTTTGGTGTTGCTCTGTGTGCTACGCGAACAGCGCCAGAAACTTAAGAGTACGCGAGGCAGGAATTCATGAATCTTTTCTCGCCAACCAAAATCGCCGCCTACATACAAAAATTAGCACCTATGTTTCGCGGTCCTGGCGTTGCTCGCGGTAGGCCCCCTTAACTCAAATACCTGCGGATCGACGGCCCGGCATCGGCAGTACGGCATCCAACGATCTTTCACACAGAATTTCTGATACGCCCGAT
>JANMUE010000075.1:0-8694 GCA_031391205.1 Lysobacterales bacterium
TGCAACCCACCATTGTCAGGCCTTTGAGAATGGTGGGTTGCACCCACCCTACGCGCTGCGCTCTCCGGCCCGGCGTCCCCGCCGGGCGTTAGGCTCGTCTGGCGATGCCAGAGGGCATCGTCAAAGCGATTCACCTTACCCACCAGCCTACGATGCGCTGTGCGGCAATCCTTGGCAGCCAACAAGCGTCCGGCCACAGGCCGGACCCACATCGCCCCGCATCTGCAAATGCGAATCACGCATCGAATCCGCCATCCCTTGCGTTAATATCCGGCATCAAAGCAGCACTGGTTGGGGAGAAAGGGATGCGGTTCTTCCGTACTGCGATATCGGTACTGACGTGGGGTGTACTGCTGGCGGGATGCAGCGGCAGTGGCAATTCGGGCGATCCTGTCGGTACAGCGCCACCTGCGGGCACTCCTGATAGTGGTTGCACCGGGCAGTGTGCGACGGCGTCGAGCTTTCTGAGCGCCGATGATGTGCGTCAGGTGATTGCACAGGCGGTCAATGAAGCGCAGGGTCTGAGTCAGCCCGCCACCATTGCCGTGGTTGATCGCGTCGGCAACGTGCTGGCGGTTTACCGAATGACCGGGGCACGCACCACCGTCACCATCAGCTCCGAACGTGGAGTGGTCGGTGGCCTGGAAGGCCTGGCCATTGTTCCCAGCGAATTGGCGGCCATCTCGAAGGCGGTGACCGGCGCCTATCTTTCCTCCGAAGGCAATGCGTTTTCGACGCGTACCGCCAGCCAGATCGTGCAGGAACATTTCAATCCCGGCGAATTCAATGCACCCAGCGGTCCGCTGTTTGGCGTGCAGTTCTCACAGCTGCTGTGTTCCGATGTCGTGCAGTTGCCGGGACCGGTGCTTGCCGGCATCTTTGCGCCCGGGAGCAATGTCGCCGTCGGACCGAAAACATCGCCACTCGGGCTGTCGGCCGATCCCGGCGGTTTTCCACTGTACAAAGCTGGCACCGTGGTCGGCGGCATCGGCGTCGCCGCTGATCCACTCTATGGGCTGGATCCAGTCATCAGCGATGATGATCGCAACAGCGACGAGCTGATCGCGACCGCCGGCAGCTTCGGCTTCGGCGCGCCACTGGATCGCCGCGGCGACCGCATCACCGCCGATGGCAAGACCTTCCGTTTTTCGGATGTCGACTTCGCCGACCTGGGACGCAGCCCAGCAAACGCACCGGCTTTTGCATCCATCGCCGCCAGCGCCGGGCAATTGCTCAATCTGTTTGCGTTCACCGATGGCACGGTGCAGCCTGGCGTGGCGTTCAGCACTGCGGCATCCGGTATCCGCGCTGATGCTGGTGACTATCCAGGTACCGACGCCTTCGTACTCGTCGACCGCGCCGACCAGCCGCGTTTCCGGCCGCGCGCCGGTACCGACGGCGCCAGCGCGCTGACCGCGGTCGAGGCGCAGCGTGTGGTGCAGGAAGCATTGCTCATCGCCAACCGCGCGCGCGCGCAGATTCGGCGACCGACCGGATCGCAGGCGCGGGTCAGCATCAGCGTCGTCGATACCAATGGTGAAATTCTGGCGCTGGCACGTACCCGTGACGCACCCGTGTTCGGCACCGATGTGGCGGTGCAAAAGGCGCGTTCGGCCAGCTTCTTCAGCAGTGGCTTTGCGGCTGCCGATCTCTCCGCGCTGCCGAACGCGGTCTATCTGAATGCCAATGGCACGCCCTCGGGCACGCAGATCGACTTCGGCGACTACGCTTCGGCGACGCAGAGCTTTCTCGGGGGTGGAGCGCTCAGCGGCCAAACCGCATTTACGCCGCGCGCGATCGGCCTGATCGCCCGACCGTATTTCCCGGATGGCATCGTCAGTACCGCCAACGGCCCGCTCAGCAAACCCTTCAACCAGTGGAGTCCATTCAGCGATGGCCTGCAGCTCGACCTGGCGTTCAATCAGATTGCGCAGATTCTGTTGGCCTATCTCGGCGCCGATCCATTGCCGATCCTTGAGCTGCGGCCGGAAGGCGGCAATCTGGGCTGCACCCGCAACCCGCGCACGCGCAACGGCATCCAGATTTTTCCGGGCGCGGTACCGATCTATCGTGGCAACACCCTGATCGGTGCTGTCGGCGTTTCCGGCGATGGCATCGACCAGGACGACATGATCGCCTTCCTGGGTCTGTTCAATGCGGGTACCGCGCTGGGCGGCATAGGCCATGCGCCCAGCAATATCCGCGCCGATCAGTTGGTGCCCTTGAACAGCCGTCTGCGCTACGTGCAATGCCCGCAGGCGCCCTTTATCAACTCCAACGAACAGAACGTCTGCGAGGGCAAGTAATGGCTAGCGGTAGTGGACGACTGCTCATCTCTCTCGCTATCGGCAGCGTGTTCGCGGCCAGTGCGCCGGCAACGCCGTTCGATGCCGATCTCGCTGGCATGCAGAGCCTGCCCGGCCTGCTGTACGCCGGCGAATACGATCGCTGGGAATCGGCCATCCCGCGCCGCCGTCCTGGTCATCCAGCGCCGGTCAAACCCGACTTTCCGGATCGCAACGACGGCGCGGTCGAGCCGGCGCCAGCCGATGCCGTCGGCGAATTCGTACCGGTGCCGGATCGCTGGCGTATCATGGAAACGCTGGGTTTCAAATACCCCTGGTACGACCCCTACAACCAGAACGTGTTCAAGGGCGACAAACCGATACATGGCGAGGACTGGTTCCTCAGCCTGCTCGCGATCTCCGACACCGTGGTCGAGCCGCGTTCGATACCGGCGCCGACCGGCATCACGTCCAGCGAAGACCCGAACCAGAACGACATCTTCTCGGGCATCGACCAGACCATTTTCGCGCAGACTTTTCTTACCGGGCTGATCTATACCAAAGGCGACACCACCTTCCGCCCGCCCGATCACGAATACCGTTTGACGCTGGCGTTCAACTACAACCGCGTCGATGTCGACGACGTACGCATCCTGCAGGTCGATCCGCGCCTGGGCGGCACCCGCGATGATGGATTCGTCGCAGTACAGGAGCTGTTCTACGACCGCCATCTGCGCAACGTCGGCGAGCGTTACGATTTCGATGCGATCCGTTTCGGCATCCAGCCGTTCTCTTCGGACTTCCGCGGCTTCCTGTTCCAGGATCTGCAATTGGGCGTGCGCCTGTTCGGCAATCGCGACAACAACCGCTGGCAGTACAACCTGGCCTGGTTCCGGCGCCTGGAGAAGGACACCAATTCCGGTCTCAACGATGTCGGCGCCGGTCTGCGTGACGACGATGTCGTCATCGCCAATCTGTACCGGCAGGATTGGCCGCGCCTGGGCTTCACTTCCCAGGCGACCATTGTGCACAACCGCAATCGCGATACCGATTTCTTTTTTGACGAGAATGGCTTCATCGCCCGTCCGGCGTCACTGGGCACCGAATCGCCGCGTGAATACGACGTCACCTATCTTGGCTACAACGGCGATGGCCACTTCGGCCGCATCGCCCTGACGGCCTCGGCCTATTACGCGCTCGGCAAGAATGACGGCACCTTTACCGGCGACGAGACCGATATCGAAGCCGGCTTCATCGCCGCCGAAGGTGCGATTGACTTCGACTGGATCCGTGCGCGGCTTTCGGTCGCCTATGCCAGCGGCGACAAGGATCCGTTCGACGACAAGTCCCAGGGTTATGACGCCATCTTCGAGAACCCGATCTTCGCCGGCGCCGATACCAGCTACTGGATCCGTCAGAACATCCCGTTGATCGGCGGCGGTGGCGTGGCACTGGCCGGGCGCAACTCGCTGCTCCCGTCCCTGCGTTCATCGCGTGAACTTGGCCAGTCCAACTTCGAGAATCCCGGCCTGCGTCTGATCGGCATCGGTGCCGATTTCGACCTCACGCCGCAGTCGCGCGTCTCGGCCAACGTCAACGAACTCTGGTTCGATCAGACTGAAACACTGGAAGTGGCGCGCAATCAGGGCGGCATCGACCGGCACATCGGTACCGACGCCTCGGTGGCCTGGATCTGGCGGCCGTTCGCTACACAGAACGCCGTGTTGCGACTTTCTGGTGCCGTGCTGCTGCCCGGCGATGGCATGAAGGATCTGTACGGCGATGACGACAACTATTACACCGTGCTCGGCAATTTCATCTTCAGTTACTGATGCGCATGACCAAGCCTAAGCCTGCTGCAAACGTCTGGAGTGGCGCG
This sequence comes from Lysobacterales bacterium, assembly GCA_031391205.1. Classification (GTDB taxonomy): domain Bacteria; phylum Pseudomonadota; class Gammaproteobacteria; order Xanthomonadales; family Ahniellaceae; genus 0-14-3-00-62-12. The sequence continues at coordinate 4,165 of JANMUE010000075.1, forward strand.
ATGATTCGAACGACCCTGCTATTGCTCGCTGCGCTGACATTACCGATGGCTGCCTCAGGCGAGGAAGCCAAACCGGTCGAACGCCACTACGTCACCGCGCCCGCCGCGCCGAAGAACCAGACATCGGCCGAAGCAGATGCCAAAAGCACTGGCTGCGTCAGTTGCCACACCACTACCGACAACCACACCATGCACGCGTCCCGCGCCGTGGTGCTGGGCTGCACTGACTGCCATGGCGGCAACGCCAGCGTGCATATGCCGGGCACAGAACGCCCCGCCGCACGCAGCGCCGTCAGGTTCGCCAGCGATGCGCACGGCGAAGGACATGATGAAGACGCACACCACGACGACGCGCATTCCGCACACGGCGAGGACTATCAGCCGGCAATGGAACAGGCGCATGTGCTGCCGCGCTATCCGGCCAACTGGAATTACCCACAGAGCCGCAATCCCGAAGGCAGCTTCGCCGATCTGAACAAGGAAGCGCCCGAATTCGTGCGCTTCGTCAATCCCGGCGATCTGCGTATCGCACGCGAATCCTGCGGCAGCTGCCATCTGGACATCATCCAGGCCGCCGAGCGCAGCCTGATGGCGTCCAGCGCCATGCTCTGGGGTGGCGCCAGCTACAACAACGGCATTCTGCCGTACAAGCGCTACAACCTCGGCGAGAGCTACACCCGCGAGTCCGAACCCAATGCCATCGCCGCGATGATCGAGGTCACGCCGGAGATGCGGAAGCGCGGTGTGCTGCCGATGCTGTATCCGCTGCCGGCGTGGGAGACAATTCCACCTGCCGATGTCTTCCGCGTGTTCGAGCGCGGTGGCCGCAACATCAACAGCAGCTTCCCGGAAACCGGCCTGCCCAATTCACTGGGACAGATCCAGCGCCTGGAAGAACCCGGCCGTCCTGATCTGAAACAGTCCAATCGCGGTCCCGGCACCGGTCAGCGCGTGGCGATTCCGGCGTTGAACATCCACAAGACCCGGCTCAACGATCCGCATCTATGGTTCCTCGGCACCAACGATAATCCAGGCGATTTCCGCTCTTCAGGCTGCACGTCCTGTCATGTCGTCTACGCCAACGATCGCGATCCACGGCACTCGGCCGGGTACGCGCAGTTCGGTAATCTCGGCACCTCGCAGCAATCCGACCCCACCATTCCCAAGGGTGAATCCGGGCATCCGCTCAAGCATGAATTCACCCGCGCGATTCCGACCAGCCAGTGCATGGTCTGCCATATGCATCAGCCGAACATGTTCATCAACACCATGCTCGGCTACACCATGTGGGACTACGAGACGGCCGCTGCGCAGATGTGGCCCAAGGAGCAGAAGTATCCGACCGATGCCGAGATCCACAAAATCAACAAACACAATCCGGAAGAGGCGGCGATCCGCGGAAACTGGGGCGATCGCGATTTCCTCAAGGACGTCTCCCAGCTCAATCCCGAGATCAAGGACACGCAGTTCGCTGACTACCACGGCCACGGCTGGAACTTCCGCGCGGTGTTCAAGCGCGATCGCAAGGGCACTCTGCTCGACGCCGAAGGCGCGGCAGTGTCCGACGACGATCCGAAGAAATTCGAAAAGGCCGTGCATCTGAGCTCGATCCATGTCGATCTCGGCATGCAGTGCGTTGATTGTCATTTCGCCCAGGATGCGCATGGCAACGGCCATATCGTGGGCGAGGTCATGGCGGGCGTGGAGATTCAATGCCAGGACTGCCACGGCACCGCCAGCGCCTACCCGACGCTGTCGACCAGTGGCCCGGCGGCATCGACCAAGGGCAAGCAACTGGCGCTGCTGCGCAACCCCGACGGCAAGAAGCGCTTCGAGTGGATGGATGGCGAACTGATCCAGCGTTCGGTCGGTACACCTGGACTGGAATGGAAACTCTCCTTGCTCAAGGATGTCGCCGATCCGGTGTCGCCTGCGCACAATGCCAAGGCTACGCGCGCGCATACGATGAGCCGCAACACCAGCACGCTCGAGTTCGGTGCGGGCGTACCCAAGGATCAGCTCGCGCATGGTGAAGACACCATGACCTGCTACACCTGCCACACCTCGTGGACCACGAGCTGCGGCGGCTGCCATCTGCCGATCCAGGCGAACTGGAAGACCGAGCGCAACCACTACGAAGGCGGCGAAACACGCAACTTTGCCACCTATAATCCGCAGGTCGCCCGCGACGACATGTTCCAGCTCGGCATCCACGGCGAGGTCAAGAACCACAAATACGCGCCGGTGCGCTCGACCTCGGCGCTGGTGCTGTCGTCGACCAACAGCAGCCGCGAACGCATCTATATCCAGCAGCCGCCGATCGCGGCATCCGGATTCAGCTCACAGGCGTTCGCGCCGCATTACCCGCATACCGAACGCCGCGGCGAAACCAAGACCTGTACCGACTGCCATCTGTCGAAGGCCAACGACAACAACGCCATCATGGCGCAGCTGCTGCTGCACGGAACCAAGTACGCCGACTTCCTCGGCTTCAATGCCTGGCTCGGCGGCGACGGAGAAATCACTGGCGTAGTCGTCACCGAGTGGGATGAGCCGCAATCAGTGATCGGCAGCTATCTGCAGCGCTTCGCCTATCCCGATCGTTTCAACAAGCATGTGGCCGCGGACCGCAAACTCGCCGAGGGTTATGCGCACCGCGCCGGCACCGCGAGCTGCCTGCAGCATCGCGGCGAATATCTGTTCGTCGCTGAGGGCGCGCGCGGTACGCGCATCTACGACATCGCCTCGATCGCCAACAAGGGTTTCGCACAACGTATCGTCACAGGACCCGCGTCCGAGGCCGGCCAGGACACCCAGATCGAATCGCGCAACGCCACTTGCGTGGTGCTGCCCACCACGCAGCCGATCCATCCGGATCGCAATCAGGGTGATCTGATGCGCGTCACCAACCAGGAACAGCCGTTCGCGACGATCTACAACTACGCCTATATCACCGATGCCGAGGAGGGTCTGATCCTGGTCGACGTCAATACCCTTTCCGATGGCGATCCGCGCAACAACGATCTCGATCGCGCGCTGACCTGGAACGAGAACGGCGTGCTGGCCGGTGTGCGGCATCTGGCCATCGCCGGCAATACCTTCTACGCCAGCACACCCAAGGGCGTGGTGGTTTTGGACCTGAGCGATGCACTGAAGCCACGGTATATCGCCACGGTGGCGTTGGATGATCCTCGCGCGGTGCAGGTGCAGTTCCGCTATGCCTTCGTCACCACGGCCAAGGGCCTGCAGGTAATTGACGTGACCAACACCGCGGCGCCGCGCCTGGTCGAAGCGGCGTTGATCCCGATCGCTCAGGCGCACAGGCTGCACGTTGCGCGTACCTTTGCCTATGTCGCTGCCGGCAGTGAGGGCATCGTCATCGTCGACGTCACCAACCCGGAAGTGCCCAAGCTCTATCAGCGCTTCAACGCCGGTGGCGAGATCAACGATGCGCGCGATATCACACTGGCATCCACCAACGCATCGCTGTTCGCCTACATCGCTGATGGCAAGAACGGACTCAAGGTACTGCAGCTGACCTCGCCCGAATCCCAACCCAAGTTCTACGGCTACAGCCCGGATCCTAAGCCGGAGTTGATTGCCAGCTACGTGACGAGGAAGCCGGCGCTGTCGCTGTCACGCGCTTTGGAGCGCGACCGCGCCGTGGACGAAACCGGTGGTCAGATCGCAGTGCTGGGACGCCTGGGTTCAAGACCGATGAACGCCAGCGAGATGCAAAACCTCTATCTCGATTCCGATGGCAACCCCTGGTTCGTCGACGACCATGTCGATGGGGCGCGTGGCGTCGCCACTCCGGCATTGCCGAACAAACCCAACCACATCGCTCCGCAACGGTAGAGCGGGGCTTGCTCCAATACGCTTCACCAGGCGTAGGGTGGGTGCAACCCACCATTCTCGAACGCCATGCAATGGTGAATTGCGCTGTGCTCCACCCACCCTAAACGTTCTCGCGCGCCCAAAGTTACCGGTATTGGGGCTTGCTCCGCTGCCGTCGCTCTATACAACGAACAACGTAGTCCCTCACATCGGAGCCCCACAAATGAGCGAAGCCCACCGCCAATTGATCGAGTCCTTCTATCAAGCCCTGCAGCGTCGCGACGGCGATGCCATGGCCGCCTGCTATCACGCCGAGGCGAGGTTCGAAGATGAGGTCTTCGTGCTCGAAGGCGGTGAACCCGGCGATATGTGGCGCATGCTGTGTTCGCGCGGCAAGGACCTGCGCATCGAATATCGCGACGTCAAGGTCGAAGGTGATCGCGGCAGCGCACATTGGGAAGCCTGGTATACGTTCTCGGGCACCGGCCGCATGGTGCACAACATCATCGACGCCGAGTTCGAGTTCAAGGACGGCAAGATCCATCGCCAGCGCGACCGCTTCGATTTCTGGCGCTGGACGCGGCAGGCGCTGGGGCCGATCGGCCTGGTACTCGGTTGGTCACCGATGCTGCGCAGGAAGGTGCGTGCGCAGGCGCGCAAGGGGTTGGACGCGTTTCAGGCAGCGAAGAAAGC
>JANMUE010000214.1:0-17079 GCA_031391205.1 Lysobacterales bacterium
CTGGGCAGCTGCAAAGGTTCCACCGGGCCGGCCTCGATCAACCCGGAAACCGGTGTCGAGTATCGCCTCGCCTTTCCGGATCTGACGCTGGAAGACATCGCCGAGTCTTCGCGCCACGTGCTGGACCACTTCGGCATCAAGCAACTCGGTGCGCTGATCGGGCCATCGATGGGCGGCATGAGTGCGATGGCGTTTGCGGTCATGTTTCCGGGATTCGCGCCGCATGTCGCGCTGATTTCGACGGCACCGTATTCGCTGCCATTCGCGACCGCGATCCGCTCGCTGCAGCGCGAATCCATTCGCCGCGATTCGAACTGGAATAACGGCCATTACGCCAAGGACCATTGGCCCGAACAGGGTTTTCGCACCGCACGTAAACTCGGCATGATCTCGTACCGATCCGCCGCCGAATGGCGCGATCGCTTCGGCCGCAAGCGCCTCAATACCCGTCCAGAAAAACCCTTCGAACGCGAATTCGAAATCGAGGCCTATCTGGATGCCCATGCCGACCGCTTTGTCGGTAGCTTCGATCCGAACAGTTATCTGTATCTTTCACGCGCAATGGATTGGTTCGATCTCTCCGATCATGGCGGCGCCGTCGAGATTGCACTGTCGCGCATGCAGATCAAACGCGCCCTGGTCATCGGCGTCAGCACCGATATCCTGTTCCCGATCGAGCAGCAGCGCGAGATCGCTGAAGGCCTGCGCAATGCTGGCGCTGTGGTCGATTACTTTCCCCTGCCCAGCATCCAGGGCCACGACGCCTTCCTGGTCGACTTCGAACGCTTCGCTCCCATCGTCGCGAACTTCCTCGGCTGTCTCTGATCCGCGTTGTAGTGCAGGCGTGTCGCCTGCCGTCTCAATGTTGCGGCAATGTCCAGATGGCAGGCGACACGCCTGCCCTATAAAACATCTGAGGCCGTCCAGAATCGAAAATTCTGTCGGAATCACAGCGTAATTCCCACCTGCTTTTTGCCAATGCCAATTAGCGCGCAAATTTAACAAACGGCTGATAAATATTTGCCGTCATCACAAACCTGAATAAGCGACACTGTAAAGATTTACAGCTTGTGCAGATAGCTCAGGAATAACTACTGTCCACCTCGGGCGCAGCGAGACTCTGACAAATCCCTCAGAGCAAGTCGCCAGCACTACTACATCCCCCATGAACGCCTTGAACTGAATGACCCGCGGACTCGTCTGCGCCCACTCATTCAGAAGGCAACTAACACAAGGTATGTCAATGACTTGGCATCGCCATTCGGTGTCCCTGCCGTGCGGTGATTGTAGGGCAGGCGTGTCCCCTGCCGTCGCAACGACTCGAGAAATATCGAGTATGCCCCCGAGACATGCCTTGCAACACCTGTGATATCCGCCTCAAGTCTAATCCCGCAACGGCCTCAGCTCCGGGTCCAACGCCACCCGCTCATCGAATACGAAGCAGCGATCACGATAACCAAACCCGCCGACTTTTTCGAAGTAGCCTAGAATTCCGCCATCGAGTTGCAGCACATTTTCGTAACCCGCAGCGCGCATCCACAGTGCTGATTTTTCGCAGCGCACGCCGCCGGTGCAGAAACTGACGATGGTCTTTCCCTGTAGCGCTTCGCGATGTATTTCCACTGCCTCGGGCAGCTGCGTGAAACTGCCGATCGGCAAGGTGAGCGCGCCTTCGAACGTGCCGTAGGCGACTTCCTGCGCATTGCGCGTATCCAGCAGACACAACGCGCGCCCGGCATCGTCGACACCACTGCGCAGCCAGCGCGACAAGGTATCCGGTGAAACTGCAGGCGCACGCTCCGCCTCCGGCGCAATGCCCTCGCGCCTGAAGCTGATGATCTCGCGCTTGCGTTTCACACGCAGTCGCTTGAACGGCACATTCGCGCTGTCGCTGTACTTGACCGGCATCGCGGCAAAGCGCGCATCCGACCTCAGCCATAACACGAACGCCTCGATCTCATCCGCAGCACCCGCCAGAAAACAATTGATGCCCTCGTCGGCCACCAGAATCGTGCCCAGCAATGCGCATTCCTCGCAACGCGCGCGCAGCCGCTCGACCAGTGCCTCGGCATTGTTGATCACAACGAAATGGTAGGCAGCAAGATTGCGGATCATGGCAAAGGCGCGATACGGAATTGTCGTGATCGCAGGGGCATTGGGCGTTGGACTGTCCATTCTACCAGCGGTCCTGGTGAATGCATCCATCAAGCTGCCCGGTTAGTAGTCGCGCCTCACTTTTTCTATCCGCTCACGGATCGCAGGCTGGGGTAAGCGCAGCAAACCCCGGCAAACACGAAAGTCTGCCGGGGTTCGCTGCGCTCACCCCAGCCTACTCTCAACGCGACGCACGATGAATGACAAACCCGCACACGCTTTGCCGTATCCAATGAACAACAGCGATCGCCGTGATCGCTAGCCAGACATCCGGAGCACGCAATGCGCGCCACATTCACACATCTGCTTTTGGCCGCCACGCTGACATGCCTGAGCGCATCGACCACAGCACAGGTGCAGTACCGCTCCGGCCAGATCGTGTACACGCCGGCGATCGATTTCACGCTGGGCTTCATGGCCAACGGCACCGGTTACTTCGTCTCTCAGGCCTATATCCCCAGCCCGCCGCAGCCAACGGTGAATCAGCCCTACTACGTCAGCGTGCGCATGGAGGGCATCGCGTCACCGGCTGTGGGCCGCTTCATGGTGGTCAGTTTCATTCCGCCCGTGGGCACGACCGTGGTGGTCAATGCGGCAACACCGGTGCGCTGCTTCTATCGTGCGATGAGCGGCACCGGCACGTTCACCGAATTCACCAATCAGGTACTCACTGATGTGTCGTTCGGCGCCAACCTGCGCATCTTCGGCTGTCCACAGCCGGCCGGCGGTGCCGATCCGTACTCGATCATTCCGATACCCGGCGGCAACGCCTATTACCTGGATCGCCGCGATCCCGCGCAACCCGCGTCCACCAACTGGCCGCTCGGCAGCCAGGCCGGCTATGAGTTTCTGATTCCAGTCGTCAGCAATCGCACCATGGATGGTTTCAGCGCCAACGATCGCTTCTACGGTGTGATCCGTTCCATCCAGGGCGACGGCATCGACCCCTGGACCAACCCACCGCCGCATCTCGCGTTGCTGGTCAGCCCCAATACCGGCAACCCCGTCGCCGACATGGAAGCCCAACTCGCCGCGCCGCCCGCCCCACCACCCATTGGAAGAACCGGCACCGAAGTCGTCTGCCGAAACCTGGGCCCGAGCAGCGCCAGCAACGTCAGCTGCGGGTTCAATAACATCCCCAGCGGACGCAACGCCACCATCTTCTGCAATCCCACCAGTCCCCAGGCCACCCTTGCCAGTGGCAGCTTCATTCGCTGCGCCCTGGTCATGGACCGCTTCCCTGGTTTCGCCACCGTCGAAGGTGTCGCCAGCTCCGCCACACTCGACAACAACCTCATCAACAACACCCGCAGCCTGACCTTTTCCGGCGGGCTGACAGAGGTGATATATCTGGCCGGGTTTGAATAGACATGTCAGTGGTCCCGCAACGGTGCCGGCGGCGGCACGCTGGCCGGCGTTTCGCAACGGGATTGAAAACTTGCGTGAACACGCTGGGCATTTGAACCTACCCATTACCATCGCGGTTGGCTGGCCAGGAACGTTTCACTTAGATCGCGGCCAGCTTCCGGACGATGGGCCGTACCGCATGAAACGCAACACTGCACCCAGCCTGCCCTTCCGCACCCTGATGTTCCGCGCGCTTGCCATCGTCGCCGGCATCGCCGCGCTGGTGATTGGCTAACAGGAGCGGTCACGCGTTTCGCACCTGCGCGAGGCCGGCCTGACCGCCGTGGTTGAGCCTATCGTCGTCTACACCGAGCGCTCCCGTCGCGGTTCGAAAACCTACAGTGCCGACTTCAACTTCACCACCGACAAAGGCGAGAAAATCCAGCGCCGCCAGACGTTCCCTGGCGAGCTGCTCACCGATTTCGAAAACGCCACCCCGGTCACCGTCCGCTACGACCCCAAGAGCCCCTCCGATTTCATATTTGAAATGGAGGAAGCTCCGCTGCTGCCCTACCTCATGGGCATAGGCTTCATCGTCGCAGCGTTCGTGTTCATTCGCGCGCCGAAGGAGTTCCCTGCGCTCACCGCCAGCCTACAACTGCAGGTTGGCGCTTAAGTGAATGCTCTCTCCCTTACTGCGCTCCTGTTTTACGACCGATTGGATAATCGGAGCGAAGGGCGTTTCGCTCTCCATACTCGGAAGTACTCCGGTAACAGGGAAGTTGCGATGCCTTCAAGGGTGAGCGCCGCTCCAACCCACGTCAGGCGACGGGGCACGTGACGATTCGGGAGCGCTTGCGACGCGTTGATCTGAGGGTGTCCAATTCAATGCTATTGCTTTGCTTTCTCGCGCGCGCCTCAGTCAGCGTGCCCTCCAAGTGTGATCTCGATCTTGAGTCGTGGCACTGCCAAGACGGGATGTGCGTTGTTCATCGCACTCAACCTTTCCTGCCAGTGAGCCATCTGCCTGTCATGGCCCGCATGCGGCTCGCGCCTGTGCCAAAGTTCGTAGAGCCGAACCAGAGACTCGGCGCATCGTGCAATCGGCATTTCATGGACTTCGTCGGATTTTTCGTATTCTGCTTGCGCTTCCAGCAAATCGCTCTCCGCAGACCTATAGTCGCCGGCACCTACCTTGGCACGTCCCAGGTAGGCGAGCCGGTTTGCAATCGTGTTTAGCCCCGAATCAACAAACGTCTCGTGTGTTTGAGCCTTGATGGGTGCAAGGATGGATATTGCTTCCTGGTATCTGCCCGTTGCAACCAGCAAATCGCCAAGATTGACAGTGGCCGCCAGCAGGACTCTCGCGTCCGGTCCCTGAGTCTGCCTTGAAACATCGATCGTCTCCCGCAACAGCTTCTCGGATTCGTCGAACTGTCCCAGCTCAAGCAAGGCGACGGCGAGCTTTCGCATCGCCGCAAACGTCTGGCTATGGCGATTACCCAGCAACATTCTTCGTGTTTCCAGTGATCGCCGCAGGTAGCGTTCGGCTTCCGCCGCGTTCTCCTGCTCGAGCAGGAAGTCCGCCAGCAGGTAAGCCGAATATGCAGAATCGGGATGGTCTCTGCCAAGGACGCGCAGCTCGGCGTCGGCCGCCTCACGCAGATACCGTTCGGCTTCCTTGCTATTGTTCAGCTCCCAGTAGATTGATCCCATGTTGTTGATCGACTGCAACCTGAACCGATCAGTCTCGGCCAGCGTGCGGTTTGCCCTGTCCATCACTTCACGCACATAGGGCTCGGCCTCGGTGCCTCTGCCCTGGTGATCCAATGCAAGGGCAACCCCATTGATTGCCGTCAACGTGTCGATGTGATCGTCGCCCAGCACCCTCCGGCTGCGGTCCATCGATTCGCGATACATTGCCTCGGCTTCCACATGCTGCCCGGATTGCCAGAGGACATTGCCCAGGTGGCTGTAGGTCGCCAGTGTTTGCGGGTGATCCTCTCCCAGCGCCTGGCGGCGCTTGGACAGGGCTTCGCGAAGGTACTTTTCTGCATCCTCGAGCTTGCCCAGCCGTTTGACCAGCACACCCATGCCATCAATCGATGTCAGCAGATCCGGAGCCAGCGCAGGCAACAAGGCGCGACGGATGTCGAGCGACTTCTGCTGGAGAGGCAGGGCGGCTTCGAATTTGCCAAGCTTCTCGTACAGATCAGCCAAGGACTGGTCGAGCGTCGCTTCCAGCAGTGGCTGGCTGGAGAACTGCTTGGCAACTGCCGTCGCCGCCGGACTGATGACGCTGCTGTCAAGGAAGTTACGCGCCGCATCGGTCGCATTGATGCGTGCCCACAATTCGGAAAAGCGCGCCATCTGTTCGGCTCGTTCCTCGTCCGGCGCATAGTCATCCACCAGTGCTCGCTCGAACAGTGCGGTAACGTCTTTGCTCAGCATCAAGCCAGCCTGGGTTTCATCGATCTGTGCAAGCATCTCGCTCTGGAATTTTGCAACCTGTGCCAACTCCGTCGCATGCTGACGGGCAGTCCTGGCCTGCCATGCGAACGAGACCACACCCATCACCAGCGTAACCGCCGTCGCCGCCGTGGCCGCAACAGCGAGCTTGTTGCGCCTCAGGAACTTCTGCGCGCGATACCAGCCATGCCCGCCACGCGCCTGCACTGGGCGACCTTCGAGGTAGTTGGCGAGTTCGGCATCGAGCTGTTCGACAGAGGCGTATCGCTCATTCGCCGCCTTGCGCAGGCAGCGCAGCACGATACCGTCGAGATCGCCGCGTAGGGCACGCGCCTTCTGTGAGGATGCGCCGATGCGCAATGCCGCTGCACTCGGCGCTGCTGGCGGCACGGTGGTGACCATGCGCTCGATCTGGCCGGCACTGAGGTCGGTGAAGTCGAACGGACGGGTGCCGGCCAGCAGCTCATATAGGAGCAGGCCGAGCGCATAGACATCGCAGCCGACGCTGATCGCGCCGCCGAGCAGTTGCTCCGGTGCCGAATACAGTGGCGAGAAATAGCGGTGTGCGGTACCGGTCTGTTCCTGCTGATTGGCATCCGTACCGATCGTCAGTGGCTTGGCGATACCGAAGTCGAGCAGTTTGGGCACGCCCGCTGAGGTTACGAGGATATTGCCGGGCTTGAGATCGCGATGCACGACCAGGCTACGGTGCGCTTCCATCACCGCTGCGCACACTGTGCGGAACAGGGCCACGCGCGCGCGCGGATCGAGCTGTGCCTGATCGCAGTGGGCCGTGATCGGCGTGCCGGCCACATATTCCATGACGAAATACGGTGTGCCGTCGGCAAGCTCGGCGGCATCGAGCAGGCGGGCGATGTTGGGATGTTCAAGGCTGGCCAGGGTCTGCCGTTCCAGATGGAAGCGACGCAGACTGTTGGCATCGAGCAACTCGCGGCGGATGAACTTGATCGCGACCTGCTGATCGACGTTGCCGTCGACGCGCTCGGCACGATAGACGGTACCCATACCGCCATGTCCCAGCGCCTCGCGCAATTCGAACACACCCACGCGCTGGCCCAGCATCGATTTCACCGGTGCCATGGCTGCGACCATCCTTGTGAGCTCGACGGCGATCGGGCGCAGCGTGCGATTGGCGAGACGCTCATCGATAGCCAGCAGCGCTATCACCTCACTCAACAGCTCCGGCTCACCCACGCAGGCCGCCTGCAGAAAGGCCTCGCGCTCGGCTTCGGGTAGTTCGATTGCAGCCGAAAACAGGTGTTGCAGGCGCTCCGCCGAGTGGGTTGTCATAGGCGTCCCAAATTGATCGGGCGATGATATCGCCAGGAATGCCGGGGATACTGCAGGACTTGCGGGCGATAGGGAATGGCTGATTGTTGCCCCCTGCGGTGACCCGCCGCGGGGAACAAAGTATCGAGGCAGGTTTGCAGTTCTTCAGCATCCGTCTCTGGCGCTGTCGTCATGACCCACTATGAAACGCCGATTGCCGAATTGCTCGGGCGCTCGAATTCGGGCGACTGCCGCGTGGAGTCCGAACGATTCAGCGCGGCCCATCTGGAGCTGAGCGAAATCGTGCGAACACAGGTGCGCCGTCTACCGGGTGAATTCACTTTTCAGGCAACCAGCCCGCCAAGGAGGCAGACTCAAAATTATTCTTCCACCCGAAGACCGAATGGAAGAATCGCGAGCATTTCTTCGCCCTTGCCCCGCATGATTCGCCGCATGGCGATCGACTATACGCGGGCCCGCGGTGCCGAGAAACGCGGTGGCGGCACAATTTTCATCCCTACGGGCAGCCTCCACGAAGACGGGTAAAAATGAGGGTCAGGTTAGAATGGTATTTACTCAAGCGCGAAACTGTGTCTTGTAGGGCCCATGTCTCATGATGGATTTGAAAATTAGCGTGAACACGCTGGGATTTCGAACCCTACCCCACACCATTGCAGTTGGCCGATCCCGCACATTTCACTAAGATCGCGATCCGCCCCTAAACGATGGACCACATCCCACATGAAACGCAACACCGCACCCAGCCTGCCCTTTCGCACCCTGATTTTCCGCGCGCTTGCCATCATCGCCGGCATCGCCTCGCTGGTGATTGGTTACCAGGAACGGTCACGCATTTCGCACCTGCGCGAGGCCGGCCTGACCGCGGTGGTGGAACCCATCGTCGACTACACCGAGCGCACCAGTCGCGGTTCGAAGACATACAGCGCCAACTTCATATTCACCACCGACAAAGGCTTGAAGATCGAGCGTCGCCACACCTTCCCCGGCGAGCTGCTCACCGATTTCGAAAACGGCACCCCGGTCACCGTCCGCTACGACCCCAAGAGCCCCGGCGATTTCATGTTCGAATCCGAGGAGGCCCCGCTGCTGCCCTACCTCATGGGCATCGGCTTCATCATCGCCGCGTTCGTGTTCATTCGCGCGCCGAAGGAGTAGCGCGGGGTCCGATGACGAACAGTACGTAGAAGGGCGCAATAACCGCAGGGCACCGCGCCAGACCTGCCTCGGCTCGATGCGAGTGCGAGGAATACCAAATGCGGCGCAATGCCCTGCGGTTATTGCGCCTTACGTCTCTGTCGCCCGGTCTTCAGCAGGGGCCAATCCCGATGTCAGATTGGCACACGCTTGTGCGAACTCAATCTTTGCCGGCGCATTTGCGCCCATTGCGAAGGAAGAGTTTCCCATGCGTTTGTCTATTCCATTCCCGGTTTCGCGCCAGGCCATCCTGTGCGCTTCTGTGGCGCTGGCGCTGTCAGCCGCGTCGATTGCCGAACCCAACGATCCGCCCTTGCCCGATCCCTGCGACGGCAGCGAACCCTGTGGCGGGTCCGACCTGCCTATCGTCCATCCGCTGAGCAATACGGCACTGAGCGACGGTCGCGTTCCCGTGCTCGATGTGAAAAATGCGACCAGCGGCAAACGTTATGCCGTGGACGAATCGGTGTTCTCCAGTGCCGAGGGCCAGCGCGAGCGGCGGTCTGGCGTCATCGAACTCGTGCATCGTCGACCGACAGGCAGCGAGCTCGCCACATTGCTGGCGGCCAAACGCGAAGCCAATGGCGGACTGCCACCGGTTTACGACGACACCGCGTCGCCGAAGATCAACCCGCGGCTGCAGGTGCTGCTCGACCAGGCGCCGCCCGCACAATTGTTCTCCGTGCATGTGCGTGTGCGCGAACCCTTGCCTGTAGTGGGCAGTGTGGACGAAATCGAACGCGCCATCGGCCGCGGCACTGTGCGTACCCGCGGCGACGCGCTCGTGCTGCGCCAGATGCTGCTGGCCCAGCGTCGCGACCGGGTCGCAGCGGCGCAGCAGCCGGTGGTTTCTGCCATCGATCAGCTCGGCGGCGTGGTGACTGCGCGCTACACCTATCTGTACGGCCTGAGCGGCCGCTTCAATGCGAGCCAGATCCGTCAACTCGCCCAGCTGGCGTCGCTGGAGCGCATCGATCTGTCCTCGCCGCTGACCGACGAGATCGACGGCCAGGACGTGAGCGTCGGCACCCAGATCGCCCAGTTCATCAACGACGGCTGGGACGGCGAAAACGGCAGCGACACCGACATCACCTTCGCCTTGCTGGAGAACGGAAAGGCACACGACGATCACCTGGGCTTTGTCGACAGCTCGAGTGTCGGCTCCGATCCGCGCATCCGCGGCCGCTACGACTGCGACACCAACAGCTGCGATTTCGATTCGGACTTCTCAAGCCCCGGATCGCACGCCACCGGCGTCGGTGCCATCCTGTTCGGAGACCTGCGCGACGGCCAGGACCCAGGCATCGTCGACACCCTGGAACGCAAGGAAAAGTCCGGTCACGCCATTGAAGCGCGCGGCTACGTCTACGCAGCCAACTACACCACCGATGGCCTGCGCGAGGCCTACGACCATCTGATCGGTCGCACCTACACCCCGCATGTGGTGAACCAATCCAATGGCTCGGAAACCGACGATCCCACCTGCATGGGCGATACGTCGCTGTCCAAGGACGTCAATGATCTGTTCGAGGAAGGCCTGCTCGTCGTCAAGTCCGCCGGCAACACGCCGGGCAGCAGCACTAATTGCACGGTGTCTTCGCCCGGTGCGGCGATCGGTGCGTTCACCGTCGGCGGCCAGGGCGATACAACCTTTGGCGGCGATAGCGCCGACGTCGAAACCGCGGCCATCTCGTCGTTTTCGGCCATGGGCGGCGTGTCGCCCACGCAAGGCCTGGACCGCAGCATTATCGATGTCACCGCATACGCCTGCCGCGAGCAGCTGTTCGATACCACCGGCGGCTACACCTATTCCGGTTGCGGTACGAGCTTTTCCGCGCCGACCGCAGCCGCCGCCGCACTCGATCACATCGACCAGTACAAGAACAACACCTCAGACCTCATCGACAATCCGGGCGTGCTGTTCAGCCATCTTCTGCTGATGGGCGACCGCGAAGGCCAGAGCGGTAGCCTGTCCAGCGGCTACGACAGCCTGTGGGGCGCTGGTCGGCTAAAGATGCGCAAACTCGACGACAGCGGCATGGACACCCCCTACGGCTGGGGCACCGGCTACACCTGCGTAGACGATGGACAGACCGTGACCATCGACATCAACAGCGGCAACACGGTCAGCAGCGACGCTGACTATTTGAAAGCTGTGATCTACTGGTTCGACGAACGCCACGAAAAAGGCAAGAGCGTCTCAGACCTGGACTTGCGCCTGAAGACCACCAGCGGCACCACCCTGCGTTCCAGCCTCGACTACTACGACAACAAGGAACGCGTCTTCTACCGCGGCGTAGGCGGCCAGACGGTGCAGCTGGAAATCGACGGTTGGGACGTCAAGACCGACACCACTAGCTGCGGCAGCAACTCGATGAAGGTCTACTACGCCCACTACTACGAAGACGACGACCGCGACGATGTCGATGGACCGGGCGCATTGATCGATCCGGAGTAAGCGACTGGAGAGGACTCGCCTACTCAGCAGATGACCAGACTGGCCACGCCGCGGGAACGCCCGCGGCGATGGTCAATCGAGGGGCACGCGATTCGTTAGTGTCGGCTGTAGGGCACGCGTGTCGCGTGCCGTGTTAACCCTGCGGAAACGTTGAGACGGCAAGCGTCACGCTTGCCCGACTGCCTTCGCCTCAAGTAAGCGCCATGCTTCACTGACCCCGGATTTCATTCCACGCAGATCGGCGAAGTGACGCTCCGTCGCCACTTCCACTACTAGGGAACCTCTGAACAAGTCCAGCGCCACGATAGCCCCCGACTCACGGGGCTATCGTGGCTCCGGACTTGTTCAGAGGTTTCTTAGTGCAGCCATCGCAGTGAAAGAAATTACCGCCGGTACAAGTCGCACCTGCATTTTGTGCTTAGCGCCAATCATCACTTACCCGTGTTTCCAGCCACTGGACGACAACCGGGACGTCACTATCACTCAAAGCCATCGGCAAAAACTTCATCACCGAAATTGGTCACCGCGACGGTCTGCGTTGGCAGGCAGACAAAATTCTCATCACTGCCGGCATCGACGGTTATATCGACCGCGTAACTGACCGAACCGTCGGCGATGCCGTCGTCCACGCCGGTCACCGTCACCGCCTGCGGCACGTTCCAATCTGATGGCGTGAAGGTCAATGTGGTGGGCGCCACGATGCCCTCACTGGGGTCACCATTGACGATGTTCAGCACCACATTCAGCGTTGGCGCAAAGCCAAGTACGACATTGAAGCCGTCGTTGACGCCGAACTCGCTCGTAACCAGGCTGCTGCGGTCGATTGAGATTGCAGCGGCTCCGGGTGGCGGGGCAATGGGCAGGTCGGAGGCAATCCAGTTGGACGTGGTGCCGGTCAGCGCAAAATTGGCCAGCGTGCCGATCTGGTCGCCACCGGCGAGATCGGGCAGTTGCGACAGTCCGGTGTTGTCGGCACCGGCAACGCCCTGATTGAAGTCGTAGTAAGTCACCAGATTGGGCGTGCTGCCGGGCAGCCGCAGGTACATGTCGCGCCGGATTGCGCAGAGCGAACGCGCCGTATCCCAGATGCGCAGCTCGTCCATGCGTCCGCCCAGCGGCTGCGCACCGTCGGGGCGCGCGGCCAGCATCATCACGCCATTGGTGCCGGTCGATGACGTGCCACCTGCGGTGGTGCCCTGCTGGTTGCCGTCAAAAAAGATGCTCAGATTCTCCGGCGTTGCGCGCCAACGCGCCGCCGCATGCACCCAGCGTCCGGTCGGGATCGACGCGGTGGTAGTGACGCTGCGGTTCGTGCCGTTGCTCATCAGGTAAAAGTAGATCGCGCCGTTCCCAGCTTCCGCAATGCTGGCGAAATTGGCCGTGTCCTGCTGGACGAACAGAACGCGGCTGAAGGCGCTGGGCGCCGAACGGAATACCCAGACCTCGGCCGTCAGGTCGCCTACACCCGGATTAGTGAACACCGGCGGCAACGCAGCAGCCACTCGGTCGTTGGCCCCATCGAAATGCAATGCGTTGCCCGCGTCCTGCGCCTGCAGAGATCCCGCCAGCAAAACAAGAGCAATCAGTAAAATACGCGACATAAAATTCCCCCGTCAGATTTAATCAATGCGCCCGACGTCCCCCGTCCCACGCTGCCTTATGCTACCGGCAGAGCGCAGTGACGCCATTGCAATGAAGACGCATCGCACACGCAGCGTTGCTGCCAGGAAGTGGAGTCTGCGCAGCGCAGCCCGATCCCCCGCACATGAGCCAGCGTTTCCAGCAGCAGAACACTGGGCGGGTTCGACTCAGTAGAATCGATCGTGAATCAATTGTTCACTGAGCGCGGTTTTCTTTTAGCGTCCTGGCGGGCAGCAACAAACCAAGACAAACTTGGGTAAGCTCTGAATAAGTCACCACTTCGACTTCGCTCTTCAGCATAGCGCTTGCCACACCCCGGTTTCCAACAGCAGAGCTGGTCGTTTTTAACAGCGGAGCCGGTCGCTCTCAACAGCGAAGCTGGTCAACCTGCGGTTTTTCGCCCCCTGACTCACGGAGCTATCGTGGCTCCGGACTTGTTCAGAGGTTCTTAGTGCAGCCATCGCAGTGAAAGAAAAAGCGGTGAACGCAGTGAACCCTGCAAACACACAGCGCTGCTGGGGTTCACTGCGTTCGCCGCCGCCTACTTTCAATGCGATTTGCGCTTAAGCAGGTGCCATTCGGCCAGATACTTTCTGTTGGCCGCGGCAGTAAATTGATTGTTCACTGACGCCGGTTTTCTACGGCACGACCAATTCAATCCGGGTGACCTGGCGAATGCCACGCGCTGCGCGCCTGTCCCCAGGTACTACGAGGCGGAACGGCCCTTCCTTCTCACTCAATTCCCGGCCATCGCGCTGCCATGCCAGGATCGCGCCGTTGTTGCCGAACTTCTCGTCGAATTCGGCCAACGTAAACGTCACCCGATAACCATCCGCCGCGTGGAAGACCACCAGCGTATTCAACGCCGAACCGCGCAGCCGCTCACCCACCGGAGCCCCTGCCCGCTCAAGCACCGGCAGAAACTTCACGCCCGTCCACGTTGCACGCGTGCCATGGTCATCGCCTTCGAAGGTCGCACCGGGCAGATCCTTCAAAGCAGCAGGCGTGACGACAATCGTCTTCTCGAAGCCCACCATCTTGATGGAATCGGTTGACTGATCAGAGGACACGGCATTGGACGACAAGGCGAGCAACAACAGCAAGGATCGGATCATGTGCCGGGCCGATGGTGACGGGAGCATGCAGTATGCCAGTGCTAGCCCTGGGCGATCCGATCGAATCCGCCGCCTGATACAGGGGACTGCCGCGGCTTCGGAGTGATTCAGAGGTTCCATAGGGATGCGGCAATCGTCGTCAAGATTCATCCTGATGAGTTCCCATCCTCAGCCGAACTACAAGAACGGGCGTTGCCGTTGCGTTTTAGGAGCGACGAACGGGGCACACGAAATCGACATCGTCCGGAAAATGTTCTGTCGAACCGGGCTCGGGCTGTTGCAGGCACCGACCAAAGGTCAATAGTTCACTGAACCCCGGTTTTCGCAGAGGCGTCGGAATGACGAAGGGATGCTGTCGCGTGGCGACGATCTGGATCGAGCGGCAATCGCTTGACCCCATGGGTTCTTCCTCAAGCGCTCCAACGAGCTGACGCCTGGCCACAGGTGCTGCCTAACACCCATAGGTTGCCGCGCTCTTGCTGTTGTCCTGGTGCGGCGCCCAGGACTGTCTCACCAGGCCGTTCATCCCGTTTGGCCCGCCTGCAAGGGTTTTGCCGTTCACCCCTGTAGGGACCCTCTGAACAAGTCGCACGTGCCGCGACCGAGTCCAAATTGGTCTTCAGTGAAGACGATCGGTTGATTGTCAGCGCAACACAGGAATCGCGCGACTTCATTTTTGAGGGCGCCGTCTACATTTTCGCCCCGCCACCGGACGCGGCATTTCGCGACGGATTTGAGTGAATTGCTGCTTTCCAATTTCCAGAGGATCCATCATGAAAACGCAGTTTCGATTGGGTTGTCTATTGTGTCTGGTCACAGCGCTTGCGCTGATTTCAACGCCGCTGCAAGCCAACCCCTACCAGTACAACGATACGCTGATCGCCGACACGTTGAATGAGGGCGAAAGAGACAAGCAATTCGGCATACGCGTGGCCATCGATGGAGATTTGGCTGTGGCCGCCAGCCTGCCTACCGCCTTGCAACCCGGGCGCATCCATACCTTTGAGCGAGTGAACGGCGTGTGGGTGCGTCGTCCTGAGCAAGGCATCGATATCTATGGCAATGCCCCAACTATCACATTGGATATGCAAGACGGCTTTCTGATCGTGGGCTCCAATCTCCTGATCCCGGACACTGGCATTGTGGGCAATGCCCGTATTTACCGCCGTGAACCTGCGGGTTGGACACTGGAGCGAAGCTCAGGCACCACAGGCCAAATGCTGGATGTAGCCATTGATGGCCAATTCGCCGTGACGTCCCAAGGCGATCAACAAAACGGTTTCGTGTTTGCACTACGCCGCACCGGCGGCAATCCGCTGTGGTCTTCGACTTCGCTCTCGCCGATCATCGATCAAGACGACAATGGATTTGGTAGCGCCGTGGATATTGAGCAAGGAGCGGTGGTGGTGGGCGCACCCTATGAGGATGTTATCGGCACCAACAATGTCCAGCGCGCCGGCGCCGGTGCCGCCTATGTTTTCATCCTCAATCAAAACACCTGGAGTCAGGAAGCGCGTTTGGTCGAGCCCGATGCAGATCTGGGCAGCAACAAGAATTTTGGCCGAGCGGTGGCCATCAGCAGCAGCAACGCCGGGCCAGATCGCTTGCTGGTTTCATCCCGGATCGCAACCAACGACCAATCCGGTCGTGTGCGCGGCTATACCCGTAGCAACGGCGTGTGGACCGCGCGCACTGCGGTGCTGTCCACCGAATCGCCCGGTTCGGGCGATCAATTTGGTTGTGCGCTGGATTTGGATGGCAGCTGGGCGGTGGTCGGCGCATGTCAGAGCAGTGTGCAAGGCAATGCGCATGGCGCTGTCACGATCTTGCGCTACAGCACAGGGTTTACCAGTTTGGTATCGGCCACCCTACGCAGCGACTCGCTTGCGGATGATCCTATTAGTTTGGGCGCCAGCATCGCCATCGATCGGGCCGGTCCCACCGTGTTGCTAGGTAACCCACAGGCCGAGGTGTATGGCAGCCGGAATGAGGGCGTGGTCCTGGTCGGCACCTCGAGCGATGGCACCACGGCACCCACACCGGTTCGCACGCTGGATCTCGGCCAGGGCTTGAGAAGTGCACTCTATGGATACAGCGCAGCCGATGGCAATACCTTGGTGGTGAGCGCCTTTGGTGAAAGTATTGGCGCGCAACAAGGACGCGGCGCAGCGTATGTGTACGGACGCGAGAACAGCAACAGCCCCTATCTGCTGCATACCAAACTTCTAGCGCCCGATGGCGCTACCGGGGACAGTTTTGGCCGGGCCCTGGTCCTGGTTGGCGACACGCTGGTGATCACAGCACCGGAACGCAACGCCCAGGGCAATGCGGCTGTCGGTGCGGCCTACGCTTTTCGACGCAATGGTTCTGTATGGAATTTCGAGGCCCAATTGTTGCCGCCGAATCTGCCTTTCAACACCCAGTTTGGTCGGGGCATCGCGTTTGATGGCAGCACCGCTGTGATCGGCGGATTGTCGGACGAGTGCTGGATCTTCAATCGCAGCAGCAACGGCACTTGGAGCTTGAACCAAACCATCGCGCACGGTTGCGAAACGCCGCAGTTGCAAGGCGACCGCCTGCTGCTGAACTACTTTTTCGCCAGCGGCCCCAATGCGCAGAACATCGGACGGGTCAGCACCTTTGTACGCAGCGCAGGTCAATGGCAACAGCAAGGCACCAGCCTCACCGGCAATCAAGCCGAACAGCGCTTTGGATATTCGATTGCCAGCGATAGCCCACTGCTCGCAGCCGTTTCAGTCGGTGGCGTACCCACCCAACTCTATCGCGCCAATGGCAATGGCTGGATACCGGAAACCACCCTGATCCCAAGCGATGCGGGCGCCTCGTGCTACAGCACCGAAGTCCTCGGCAACCGTGTGTTTCTGGGTTGCACCCTGCCCGGCTCGGTATATGCGGTGTATTTGTTCGAACCACGCAACGGCAATTGGACTGAAATCCAGAAAATTCTCAACCCACTGGGCGGCATGGGCAGCGTATTCGGCGGCCAAGTCAACGCCCATGCCGATGGGAGTCTGTGGATCAGCGCGCTCAGCCAGGACTTCGAGTTTGAAAATCAGGGCGCGCTGTTTCGGTTTCAAGAGCCGCCATTGCTTCGGGACGGCTTTGAGTAGGCACACCAACGAAAGCCCTCTATTGAACGACAAGGCATTGCGGAAACCGGGGGGAAACCGGAAACCTGGGCCAGTGTGGTATTTCAATGATGTTCGCTGGCAAAATGGCTCCCTGAGCCTGAGGTTTCCCCACAAAATTAGCTCGTGAGCACGGCATTTGCGACGCTCCTGATGAACGACTTCGCTGTGCGCGGTTTAGGTTTGCAGCGGTCGTGTTGCAGCAGCTTCCATCCGACGCGATGCCAGGAGACGATGGATC